>NZ_DEPM01000129.1:753-2687 GCF_002358775.1 Martelella sp. UBA3392 | reverse complement strand
AGTCTTCTCGACCGCACCATTTTCAAATTTATCATCGTTGTTTTTACGGCATGCTTTCCCGTGCCGGGCGTTTTCGCGGCGCTGCACGGCATCCGGGACGCGTTTCAGCGCTCGATTCGGCTTGTGTAGACCTCGCTGGTCTTGGCTTTGGCATGGCCGGAGCAGGGCTTATTGCCGATTCAGTCCAGGTCGTGCTTGTAGATGAATTTCGGCATGCTCCAGTTGTACCGCAAAGCCAGCATTCGGAGGCAAAGCCCTGTGGTGACGGCCAGCAGCAGAACCAGATTATGATCGAACCCCAGGCGTCCGCCGCCGGCAAAGATTGCGCTGGTGATGACCGAAACCGTCGCGTAAAGCTCGGCGCGCAACAGGAGCGGCACGTCGTTGCAGAGGATATCGCGCAGGACGCCGCCGACACAGCCGCTGATCATGCCCGCCGCTATGACGACAAGTATCGGCTGATCCAGGCCGATCGCGATATTGCTGCCGATGACGCTGAAAACAACGAGCCCGACTGCATCGAGAAACAGGAATAAACGCTGCAGCCGGTGCATGTGCCTTGCAATCATGATCGTCAGTATGGCGGCGCCGCTGGTCACCAGAAGCAGGCCCGGGGAGCCGACCCAGGACAGGGGATGATGATCGAGAAGCAGGTCCCGCACCGAACCGCCGCCCAGTCCCGTGACGCAGGCCAGCAATATGACGCCGACCCAGTCCATGCTGCGCCGCCCGGCTGCAAGCGCCGCGGTCATGGCTTCGGCAGCCAGGGCAACCAGGTAGAATATGTGCAGGATGTGTAGTGTCGTCGGATCGGTTATCATGGCATGCTCCCGGGCTGTCTGAGGCGTCACTATTCCTCTACACCATCCGCCTGAAATTCGAGAAGCCGGCAGACGCTTCCTGGCACCCGCGCTTTCGGCAAACGGACCAAGGGAGGCCGGGTATCAGCCGATCCAGTTGGCGGTCAGTTTTGGCCGGACAGCCATCCGAGCCGTCCGGACCAACCACGGCATCGCGTTTAATTCATGCCATGAGCAAGCCACACGTCTTTCATCCCGCGTGAAACCGGTCGCTGGCGTATGGACGCGCCCTGAGCCGCGATGCCCCATTTCCATATGCCGCAATCGCGTTTTCATCATGCCGGACGGCCTTTGGCGTTTCGGAACGAGTGCGACATTTCCAAGTCGTTCCGGTCGTCATTCGGTCGCCTGAAACGGAATGATTTTAATATTGTATTATTGTAGTTTTGTGGTAGAGAAGAATCCGGTTGATCGGCCCGCGGGGGAGCGCGGCGGCATCCGCAATGTCATCGTCGGGACCCTGCTGATGCCTGTGGAGAGGAGACCATGCGAAGGCTTATGTCATATTTTAATATTGTATTATTGTCGTTATATGCTACGGATTGTTGAAGCACGGCGGGAGACCGCGCGAAACGGGAGGTGATTTTCATGCTGGAAGGACTGCGCGCCATCGTCACGGGCGGCGGAAATGGGCTCGGGCGCGCGATCGCGCTCGACCTGATTGCGCGCGGCGCGACCGTCGGCGCATTGGACATCGATGGCGACGCGCTTGAGCGGATGGCGGACGAGGCTGAGGGCGGCAGGCTTGTGCCCCTGCGCTGCGACATTTCCGATCGCGCCGCCACAATGGCCGCGATCGAAGGCTTTGCCGAAAACGGCGGGCTCGATATCCTCGTCAACAATGCCGTGGCGTTCCACTATGCCGAACTGGAGGTCTTTCCGCCCGAAAAGATCGATCGGATGCTGGATGTCGGGCTCAAGGGAACGTTCTGGGCATCGCAGGCGGCCATTCCATTTCTGAAGAACAGCGAAAACGCCAGCATCGTCAACCTGTCCTCGATCGCGGTATCGATCGCGATCGGCACGGCCTCCGTCTACACCTCGATCAAGGGCGCGCTCGATGCGCTGACCCGC
>NZ_DEPM01000129.1:0-409 GCF_002358775.1 Martelella sp. UBA3392 | reverse complement strand
CAAGGGCATCCGGGTCAACGCCGTTGCGCCAGGTTCCGTGCGCACGCCCGGCGCGTCCGCCGTCATCACCGACAGCGGTTGGGAGGAGCGGACCGCGAAATCGCTGCTCGGCCGGCTTGCCGAGCCTGAGGATGTTGCCCGCGCGGTGGCGTTCCTGGCCTCGTCCGATGCCCGCTGCATCACCGGCGTCACGCTCAAGGTGGATTGCGGCATGACGATCAAGGGGGCGTGAACGCCGATCGCGCAAAAGCAGGCAGTCGAAAGGGTAGGGCGGATAGCCCGATGGGAGGGAGAATTTCATGACCGCACGAACCGTTCTGACGGATCTGGTCGATCAGGCTTTCGAGAAAAACGAATTTCCCGAGGCCGCGCGCGAAAAGGCTGCGATCTGCCTCGCAGACTTCCTGTC
>NZ_DEPM01000134.1:0-19400 GCF_002358775.1 Martelella sp. UBA3392 | reverse complement strand
TGCCGACCACAAGAAGCATCACGTTGATCAACAGCAGCAGAACCAGCTCATTCGAGACGTTCCCGCCGATCAGATTGCCGAGCATGGTCGGCACGCCGAGCAGGTTGAGCGTCCGCCCGATCGCCGCGCCCGTTCCGGCCAGGATGAGGATGGGCGCGATCGTCAGCGCGGTTCCTGCGACGGTCCGAACCACGCCCAACGGCGTCAACTCGCGGAACACGACGATCGAAACGAAGGCGCTGTAGGCAACCGCGATCGCGGCCGCTTCAGTGGGCGTGAAGACGCCGGAATAGATGCCGCCGAGCACGATGACAGGGGCCAGCAGTGCCCAGAAGCTGTCGATAAAGGCCCTGAACTTCGACACCCGGCCTGCATCGGTTTCGATCCTGTCCTTGTGGCGCGTGCCGTACCAGAAGGCATAGCACATCAGCAGGCCGCCGATCAGCAGTGCCGGGAACACGCCGCCGATGAACAGAGCGCTGACGGAGACATTCGCCGACATGCCGTAGATGATCATCGGGATGCTGGGCGGCACGATCACGCCGAGCGTGCCGGCCGTCGTCACCAGAACGGTCGCGAATCTGAGGTCATAGCCCTGCTTGGTCAGGAGCGGGATCGCCATGGCGCCGATGGCGGCGACCGTTGCGGGCGATGAACCCGAAATCGCGCCGAACAGCATGCAGGCCATCACGGTCGCGATCGCCAGACCGCCGTTCAGCCCGCCGATCAAGGCATCGGCGAAGCTGAACAGCCGGCGCGCAAGTCCGCCCTTGGTCATCAGGTCGCCTGCCATCATGAACAGCGGGACCGCAAGAAACGGGAAGGAATCGATCGCGGTGACGATCGTTCGCACGGTCTGTCCGGTGTTGACCGGCGCGCCGAACCACCCCGGGATGATCGCGCCATAGCCGAGCGCGATGGCGACCGGTACGGTGAGCAGCAGAAGAACAAAAAACGAAATGATGGACAGCGCCGGATACATCAGATGTCTCCATGCTCGTTTAGCGGGATCTCACTGGCGACGAAGTCGACGATCAGCGCCTGGATCGTTCTGACCATGGTGAGGCTGAAACCCACCGGAATGGCGGCATAGACAATCCACATCGGAATGCCGAGCGCGGGAGAGGTCTGACCCAGCATGGCAAGACGCTCGATCAACGGAATGCTGGCCGAAATCATGATGAAGCTGAAGACGAGCATGCCGATATGGGCAATGATCGCAAATACCCGATGGCTTTTCTCGCCGAAAAGCAACGGCAGGAAATCGACGCTGATATGCCGTCGTTCCCGCACGGCGAGGCTGACGCCGATAATCGCCGACCAGACCAGCACATAGCGCGCCAGTTCCTCCGACCATGTGAACGGCGAACGCAGGAAGTACCGCATGATCACCTGGGCAAACAGGACCACGGACATGACGAGCAGCGCGCCCGTCAAAAGGATGCGCTCAAAATAGCGTTCCAGGAAACGCAGGGCTTTCATGCTCACCTCCCAATCTCTTCACGAGGAAGCCGGGCGCGGCCATGACAGCCGCGCCGTCGGCAATTTCATCAGGCTCTTGCCACTTTTTCGCGGAATTGCGCCGTGCCGGTTTCGATGTGCCCCAGAAGCGCCTCCACCGCCCAGTATTTTTCGGCGATATCGAAGTCAATGGCCCGGCTGCCGATGCCTTCGAACGTCCCCAGGCGCTGGTGGTAGAGCTTGGCGAGCTTGGGATAGCCCATCGGCTCTGCCATGGCGGCAAGCGCGAGGAAAACGGCCAGTTCGCCAGCGAGTTCGCTGTGTTGCGGTCCCTTGGTCAGCAGCCATTTATAGAGGTCGGGATGGAAATTCGTGAACACGCCGGTAAAACCGTTCGAGCCCGAGAGCATCGCTTCATGCGCAATGCCTGCATTGGCATTGACGATGGCAAGCGAGGTGTCCGCGGTCAACGCGACGCGCCGGCGGACCGTTTCGAGGTCGCAGGAGACATCCTTCAGAATTCCGAAACGATCCGAGCGCGCGCAGAACATCAGTTCGTCGTCGCTCAAAAGCCGCCGGTATGGAGCCGGGCATTCGTAAAGGCCAAGCGGCAGGGCCTTCGGCAATTTTTCGATCAGCCAGCCAAGATCGTCGATGAAGGCGGTCCCGCCCTTCTGGCCTGCGTCAAGGCGGTTGGTGACGAGCACCAGCCCGTCGACGCCGGTTTCAGCCACGGCATCGAGTTCGCGCGCCTGATCTTCCAGCTTGTCGCTGACATGGCCGGACGCGACGACCGGAATCCGGCCGCCCACGGCTTCGACGACGAATTTTGCAAGGGCAACGCGTTCTTCGAGGCTCAGAAACAGCATTTCACTCGATTGGCACACGGCAAAAAGCGCATCGCAGCCATTGGCGATATACCATTCGATCAGCCGCGAAAGTCCCGGATAGTCAATCGTGCCGTCATCCTTGAACGGCGTAATCATCACCGGGATGATGCCCTCGATACGCTTAGTCATTGCTTTCGCCTTTCAGTACGCCGGGATTGACCACATAAGGACGGATCCTCTGGTGGTCGCCGGACAGATAGTCGAGAATGTTCGAAACGCAGCGCTCGGTGACGAGGCGTTCGGCCATCTTGTCCATGCCCGAAACGTGCGGCGACAGAAGAACATTGGAGAATTCGCGCAGCTTCGAAGACGCCGGCAGGGGCTCGGTCTCGAAAACGTCGAGCCCGACGCCGCCGATGCGGTCCTCCTCAAGCGCCGCCACTAGCGCGGCCTCGTCGATCAGCGGACCGCGCGAGGTGTTCACCAGAATGGCCGTCGGCTTGACCAATGCCAGCCGCTCGGCATTGACCAGATGGCGGGTCTCCGGCGTCGAGGGTGCGTGCACCGAGATCAGGTCGGACTGCGAGAACAGGGCTTCCAGATTTTCAACCCGCCTGGCGCCGAGGCTTTCAATCTGCTCGTTGCTGGCGAAGGGATCGTAGACAAGCGTTTCCATCTGGCTTGCCACGCAACGCCGCGCCATGGCGCCGCCGATCCGGCCAAGACCGATGATGCCAGCGGTGCGACCCCAAAGGCCGGGGTGGAAACCGTCGAAGAACCACTGGCCGGACTTCACCATCTGATCGCGCGGAATGATGCGGCAGGCCAGCGTCAGCGCCATGGCATGGGCATATTCGGCCACGCTTTCGTGATTGGCACCGAAGGCCATGGCGACCGGAACGCCAGCAGCGCTCGCCGCCTCGACATCGACCTTGTCATAACCCACGCCCCAGCGCGCGATGATGCGCAGCGACGGCGCCGATTGCAGCACGCGCGCCGTGTAGGGCTCGCCGCCGGCAATGGTGGCAACCACGCCGCCCTGAAGCTTTTCGATCAGTTCGTCTTCGCTCGGAAGACGGAAGGTCTCGTTGACCTCGACCGTGAAGCCCGCTTCCTTCAGCGGATCAAACAGGGCATCGCCGTTTTTGAACTGCTCGGTATTGACCAGTATTTTCTTGTGTTCAGTCATGATGCTTCCAGGCATTCTGGTTGGAATTTGCGGCTGCGGGCGAGCGACCCGGCGCGGCGGCCGGCGGCATTTACATGCCGCTCAGCAGGCCGCCATCGACATAGATCACCTGGCCGTTCATGAAGCTTGCGGCTTCGGATGCCAGGAACACGGCAACGCCCTTCAACTCGTCGAGTTCTCCCCAGCGACCGGCGGGTGTGCGCGCGCAGACCCAGTCGTTGAATTCCTTGTTCTCGAACAGATCGGTGTTAAGCTCGGTGCGGAAATAGCCGGGGCCGATGCCGTTGACCTGAATGTTGTGCCCTGCCAGTTCGCAGCACATGCCCTTGGTCAGCATGCGCACGGCGCCCTTGGCGGTGGTGTAGGGAACAATGCTCGGCCTGCCGACTTCGCTGGCAAGCGAGCAGATATTGATGATCTTGCCGCGCTTGCGCTCGGCCATGCGTTCAGAGACCGCGCGTGCGACGAAGAACACGGCGTTGAGATTGGTTTCCATCACATCGCGCCAGAGTTCATCCGTGATTTTGGTAAACGGCGCCCGGCGCTGGATGCCCGCATTGTTGACGGCGATATCGATGGGGCCGATTTCGGTTTCGATCTTCTCGATGCCGGCGGCCACCGCCTTGCTGTCCGTCACATCGAAGGGCACCGCGTGGACGGCGTAGCCCTTGTCCGCAAGCTTCGCCTGCGCTTCTGCCAGACTTTCCGGTTTTCTGGAATTGATGACGACCGTTGCGCCGGCATCGGCGAAAGCCTCGGCAATTGCAAATCCGATCCCTCTGCTGGAGCCGCTGACAAACGCCGTCTTGCCGCTGAGGTCGAACATTTCCTTGATCATGAATTTTCTCCAGAGTGGCACAGCCGAAACCACCTCACGGGCCCTGCTGCGCGCGCCGCCTGCAAGCAGGAGCGCGGGGCATTTTTCGCCCGCAATACGGGGCAAGGAGACGCGCTTTGCGCGCGTCCCTTATCGTCAATACAGATCAGTTGGCGGATTTCGCCTGATCGATCGCGTTCAGCAGACCGTCGACGATATCGTCACCGACATCGGCGCGGATCTGGTCGATCATCGGCGCGGTGCGCTGCTGGAACTCGGCCAGCGCCTCGGGCGTCAGCTCGATGATTTCCATATGCTCCGCCAATTCGGCACGTTGATCCGCAAGCGCTGCGTTCTGCGCGTCCCACTGATGGGCGATGGCATCATCGAGAACACCATCGACGACGTCCTGCAGGTCTTCCGGCAGGTTCTGGTACCAGGCGTTATCCATCAGCATGAGGTTTGCCAGAAGGATGTGGTTGGTTTCGGTCAGGTAGTCCTGAACTTCATAGAACTTGCCCGACAGGATGTTGAGGTAGGGGTTTTCCTGACCATCGACAACGCCCTGCTGCAACGCGCCGTAAAGCTCGGTGTAGGCAATCGGGGTCGGCGCGGCGCCAAGAAGGCTCCACATCTCGATGTGATAGGGATTTTCCTGCACGCGAATGCGCAGCTTGGCCTTCTCGATGTCTTCCACGGTGTGTACGGGAACATCAGATGTGGTCAACTGACGGAAGCCGATGTTGAAGAAGCCCGCGAGGCGGAAGCCGCTCGGCTCCATGTATTTCTCAAGGCCCTTGGAGAATTCGCTATCGAGCAGAACCTGCTTCTGCAGTTCCGGGTCTGCCGGAAAGATATAGGGGATGTCGAAGACAGCGAGCTGCTTCACGAAGGGAACCAGCGGTGACGTGCTCATCGTGGTGAGCTGGACATCGCCGAGCGCAATGCTCTCGGCCACTTCACGGTCGCCGCCGAGCGCGCCGCCGCCGTAGAGCTTCGCGGAAATGCGGCCGTCGCTCCGCTGGTTGATCTCAGACTCCATATATTCGAAGGCCTGATAGATCGGGCTGTCGGGATCGGTGACCTGCATCGACAGGACCATGTTGTAGTCCGCCGCATGCGCGAGCGAAACATGCGATGTGGCGATCAAAATGCCGCCGGCGGCAGCAGCCAAAATCTTGTTCATAGAAGCCTCCCTTAGACTTGTTTATGGCGGGTAGCGGGCAGGCCGGAACCTCTCTCCAAACCTCCCGACGACGACCGGACATTTCTGAAGCCGCCCCGCTCAATCGTTCGTTCCGGCCCGCAAGATCGAGCCGTGCCATTTCTGATGCCGGGGCCGGCGCCAATGCCGGAAATCAAGACATGCAAAAATGTCCGCAAACCACTACATGCAACTGACATGTTAGTCAACACTCAGACGCATGCCAGCTATGCACTACCCTGTTTCCCCCCTCGCCTGTTCAATTCCGTGTCTCGTTCCAAGCAGTGCCGCAATTGTTGACATGCATCTGACATGTTAAGATCGGATTCGATTTGCCGCAGCCTCTTGCAATCCGCTTGATCATCAAAAGAGACGATATGCCCGCTAAAACGCACCCGAATTCGGTTCCCCCCGAGCTTAGCTCCGAGCCGCCCGAACAGATGATGCGCGAAAAGGCCTATGAGCGGATCGAGGCACTGCTCAATTCCGGCGCCCTGAAGCCCGGTCAACTCGTTTCCCAGCGCGAGCTGGTAAAGCTCACCGATACCACGCTTGGCTCGGTTCGCGAGGCGATTGCAAGGTTCCAGACCGAAGGCTTGCTGATCCCGCTGCCGAAGCGCGGCCTTATGGTGCCGAGCATGGATATCCAGTTCGTGCGTGAGGCCTATGAGTTGCGCAGCGTGCTGGAACTGGCCGCCGTCGACGCTGCGATGCGGAATATTCCAAAGGATACACTCGAATTCTGGATCAGGGAATTTGAACGGGCGGAGGACGCCGCGCCCGGTCAGGAACAGGAACACGCGGATGCGCTACAGAAACTGGACTGGTCGATGCATAACGCGCTGATCGGGAGTATGCATAACGAGCTGTTTCTCAACGTCTATCGGGTGACGGCGATCAAGATCCGGATGGCCGTGCAATACCGGCTGCGCGTCACCCCGTTCAATGCCGAACGCGTCGGACGCGAGCATCTCGCTTTCCTCATCCCGATGCGTGAAGGACATGCGGAGGCGGCCAAAAGCGCCTTGCAACAGCATCTAGACAATTCGCTGACCCTCGCCTTGGGCGGCACGATCGCCTGATTGCGAGGAACCCAAGTGAAACGCTTCGCCACCACGTACGCATCGCTTGGAGCTAGCGTTCGAGCTGGGAAGGCAATGTGACGACCGGTTAACCGGCCCTCCTGAAAAAGTTGAGCGAGCAAAGCCAAGACCTCATCAATGCATTTGCCCCGTCCCGAAAGCCCGTTCAACGATCCGGGCTACTCGATTTCCGGGTTATGACCGCTTTGGCCGCAGCGTTCCGGGTTACGGGATCAACGCGGAATTTGTGCGCCACATGACCTTTCAGGTCGCCTGAAGGAGGCGGCCGGAATAGGCTTTGACGCGGCTCCACAGAGCTTCGGCCGCGCCGGATTGCCGGCTTTTGGGTCGCCATATCCGGATTTCGATGTCGACCAGGTCACCAAACGCCGCTACCCGCTCGAGGCGACCGCTGGCGAGGTCGTCGGAGACCTGGCTGTTCGGGCTCCAGCTCACGCCGCGGCCGCTTCGCGCCATGGCCGTCAGCACGCTGGAGAGATGCGACGAGAATATCGTGGGATTGTTCCTCTCGAAATATCCGTCCCGCTGGCGGTTGGCGAGAATGCGCCCCATTCCCGATTCCTGAGTGAAAGTCAGCAGCGGCAGGTCCTGAACCGCGTGCTTCCCGATCAGCGCGGGCGTGGCGACCGGCACCAGCACGTCGCGACCGATGACGAGCGAGCGAAAATCGTCCTGGAGCCGCACGGGCGCGTTCACATGGTGATGGCAGATCAGGAACTGGGCGCGGCCTTCCAGCATGAGGTTCTCGCAGGCAACCATGTGATCGGCGATCAGTTCCACCGTGGCGGTGAGCGGTTCCTCGGCCTCCAGCAGCCTCAGCCAATGGGGAAAGAATGTCAGGGACAGAACATGGGTGGCCGCAAATCTCAGCTTTCGCTCCGAGATCGATCCCACCTCCTGTACATGGACGCGCGCATGGTTCAACTGGCGAAGCAGGTCGCGGGCCAGGGGCAGGAATGCCTCTCCGGCCGGCGTCAGCTTGAATGTATGTGTGCTTCGATCGACCAGCGTGACGCCTATCCAGTCCTCAAGCGCCTGGATTCGCCGACTGAAGCTCGGTTGCGTGACGAACCGCTGCTCCGCGGCACGCGAGAAGCCCCGGACCTCTGAGAGAACGAGGAAATCCTGCAGCCATATCGAGTTCACGAACGAGCCTCCCAACAAACCCAATTCAGCGACGCCGCACGCACTCATCCCGCCGGCGACGGGCCGGAATGTTCCCGTCCGCCCATAGGAAACTATGGTTACGGCGGCAAGACACATCGATGCATCGTTTGATGCACAACTTGCGGGTTGAAGAATGTTCGACAAAGCGCACAATGTCAAAATTGTCGACAATCGGGAGGGGATAAGTGGACAGACTATCGCCGCGAGACATATTCCAGGAGCTCAGCGGATCGATCCTGCGGGGCGATCTGAAACCCGGCACGAAGCTGACCGAGGTGGGACTCGCCCAAAAACTGAGCGTCAATCGCGCAACGCTACGGGAAGCGTTGTTCCGTCTCGAGGAAAGGGAGCTTATCGAGCGAACCCCTTATTCGGGAATGCGCGTCGCGACGGTCGACAAGCGCGCATTGCTGGAACTCTACGAGATACGCGAACTGCTCGAAGGACGCAGCGCGAGACGAGCCGCCGAACTGGCGACGAAAGAGGAAATCGCCGGCCTCGGACAGATCGTTGAAGCCAGCCTCGAATTCGTCGCCAAATTCACATCGCAGGCCTCCTCCGATGCGAGGACGCTCCCCGCCGTCGGCGGCTTCCACACCGAAATCGCGCGAATCGGGCGGAACGAGGAGATCCGCAAGTTCCTCGGACGAGAGGTGTGGGAATTCATCCGCAGCGCGCATCAGCGCTGGAGCCGTACGCACGAGCGGCTTCTGACGGCTTCACGGGAGCACCAGGAGATTTTCGAAGCCATCGCCGCCCGAAACGGCGATCACGCGGAAGAACTGATGGCACGGCATATCCGGGCGGCACGCGACGGGTTGCTGCAGGGCAACTGATGCGGCCGTCGGTTCATGCATAGGACAAGGGAGGATCATATGTCGGCAGCTCTTTCGGAGGAAGCGACAGGCGAGAGAACATCGCCGGTCGGCCAGGGAGACGGTTTCTGGATTCAGACGCTGATCACTGTCGTGATCATCGCGCTGTTGGCGGTCGTCGTCGTGCCGGCATTGTTGCAGGTCTTTCTGGACAAGCCGCTCTACTATGACGACGCCCAGTTCACCTTGAACAATCTGGCAAGGGTCTTCACCGATCCGGAGGTCAAGGCCTCCTACGGCGCAACGGCGCTGTTCACGGTCATCGTAACCGTTCTCTCAATGCTGCTCGGCATCGCCTTCGCGATCCTGCTGGGCCGAAGCAACCTGCCCGGGAAGGCCCTGCTCGGGGCCATCCTGCTGTGGCCGCTCTTCATCTCGCCGCAGGTGATCGGCTTCGGCGCGATCATCAGCTACGGGCCCTCGGGCATCGTCACGCTGCTGTGGCAGAAATTCTTCGGTGTTCCCGCACCGTGGAACCTTTATACGGTGACGGGCATCGCCGTCATATCGGCGATCGCCGCGACCCCGGTCACGACCCTCTACTGCATCGTGGCGGCACGCCAGCAGGATCCCAACCACGACGCTGCGGCGCGCATCGCCGGTGCCGGCCCCTTCTACACGCTTATGCGGGTCAGCCTGCCCCTTATGCGCCCTGCCCTGATCTTCGCGCTCATCATGAATATCGTGCATGCGCTCGAAACGCTGTCCATCCCGCTGATCGTCGGTTCTCCCGTCGGCATCAAGCTCGTCACGACGTTCATTTTCGAGAAGGTTTTCTCAGCCAACGGCACGCCGGACTACGGGCTCGTCTCCGCGATGGTCCTCGTCCTGATCATGTTCGGCTTGCAGCGGCTCGCCCTGCGCCGTTCGCACAGGTTCGTCAGCATCTCTTCGAAAGCGGCGCGCATAAAGCCACTCGAACTCGGGCGCGCCAAATGGCCGATCTTCGGCCTGGCGTGGGCATACGTCTTTTTCGCTATTCTGCTTCTGATCGGATCGGTGTTTTTGCGCGCGGCGACCCATGTCATTTCGCCTTATGTCCCCATCACACAGGTCCTGACGTGGCAGAACTACATCGACGTTCTCACGGTCGACGTCTATGTCCGCTCAATCGTGAACACGATGGTTCTCGCCGTGCTTGGAGCCGGTCTGGGAACGATGCTGATTGCCGGCCTCGCCCTTGTGGCGCAGCGGTCGAACTATCCCCTTCGCCGGATGGTGGACCTGCTGGCCCAGCTTCCGCGGGTACTGCCCGGTCTGATCGTCGGGCTCGGCGTTTTCTACGCGTCGGTCTATTTGCCGGTGCTCGGGGCGCTCCGGGCGACGATCTGGCTGGTGCTGTTCGCCTATCTTATCCGCTTCATCAGCGCCGGATACGGAATAATCCTGCCTGCGCTGTTTCAGATCACGCCGGACTTCGACCGAGCAGCCAAGGCGTCTGGCGCCGGCTGGCTGCGAACGATGTCGCATATCATCCTGCCGCTGCAGAAACATGCGTTGATGTCGTGCTTCGTCCTGCTGATGATCCTGATCGTAAAGGAATACGCCTCCGCCGTATTCCTGATGGCACCGGGAAGCGAGGTGATCGGCTCCACCATGCTGAGCCTGTGGCTGCAGGGACAGCCTGGCCCGGTGGCGGCACTCGCGACGATACAGGTGGGCATTACCACGATCCTCATCGCCATCTCCACCCGCCTTTTCGGAGTAAAGCTTCATGACTAGTCTCACCGTTCGCAATCTCAGCCGACATTTCGGGGCCTTCAAGGCACTCGAGGGAATTTCCTTCGACGTGCGCGCCGGAGAATTCCTCACCCTCCTCGGTCCGTCCGGATGCGGCAAGTCGACGACGCTCACTGCGCTTGCCGGGCTCGACCGGCCGACGGGCGGGTTGATCCAGATCGGCGATCGCACAGTCTTTGACAGCGAAACGAACACCTTCGTGGATGCCCAGTTCCGCAACCTTGGCCTGATGTTCCAATCCTACGCCCTGTGGCCGCACATGACGGTCTACAAGAACCTCGATTTCACGCTCGAACTGCGCAGGATCCGCGGCTCGGCCGCGCGGCAGCGCATCGAGCAGGCCCTCGATATGGTCGACATGCTCGAATACATCCAGCGTTATCCCGGCGAACTGTCGGGCGGTCAACAGCAGCGCGTCGCCCTCGCCCGCACTCTGGTCTACCAGCCGGAAATCCTGCTTCTCGACGAGCCCCTTTCCAACCTCGACGCCAAGCTTCGTGAAAAGGCGCGGCTGTGGCTCGGCGACCTGCACAAGAAAACCGGCGTCACCATGGTCTACGTGACCCATGACCAGGCCGAAGCGCTTTCGTTGTCGGATCGGATCATCGTCATGAACCGGGGCAGGATCGCCCAGATCGGCGCTCCGCTCGACGTATATGAACAGCCGGCAGACCTGTTCGTGGCCGATTTCGTCGGCGCCTCCAACATTCTGAGCGGCACGCTGCTGCGCGACGGCTCCGGCCGAAAAGTCCGCATCGGCAACAGCCCACTGCTGGACATGGCAACCCAAACCGACCTGCCCGACGGCCCGGTCATGGTCAGCATCCGGCCCGAGGCCATTTCGCCGGTCGCCGAACCGTCCGGCAAGAATTCAATCCCCTATATGCTGCATGCACGCAGCTACCTCGGATCGCGGGCGCTTCTGGTGCTTGACGTGGCGGGCAGCGTCATCAGGGTCGAGACGGACGCGAAGACCCCGAACGCGGAAGCCGGGCACCTCTTCATCCCGCCCGAGGCCATCCGGGTGTTCCCGCTCGAACAGGCCGATCTTCTGCCAGCGGAAAGCCGGGGGGACCTCCTCCACACTGCAGCCTGACGCGGTACAGAGCCGTGGAAACAATCGAGAGAAGACAGGGAGTTCGAATGTCTAGCAACGAAAAGACGGTATCAGTCGTCGTGCCGGCAGGTGTGCTCGGCGCCGGCATACGCCGGGAGCAGGTCGAATGGGGAATCCGGCAAGGCGCCGTCGCGGTCGCGGTGGATGCGGGATCGACCGACAGCGGTCCGTCATGTCTGGCAACGGGCGTCTCGAAAATGAGCCGTGACGCCGTCCACCGGGATATCAAGGCCATGATGGAGGCGGCGACGCCCGCGGGCATTCCGATCCTTATCGGCACCTGCGGCACCAGCGGAACGGATATCGGCGTCGACTGGACACGGGATATCGTCATCGACATCGCCCGGGAAATGGGCGTCGCCCCGAAGATTGCGCTGCTCTACAGCGAGCAGCCCCAGTCGGTAATCCTCGACAAGATCGATCGAGGACAGATCAAGCCGCTGTCGCCGACGGAGTCGCTGGAGCCCGGCACGGTCCGCGAATGTGCGCATATCGTCGCCCTGATGGGCCCCGAGCCCTACATCGCCGCGATGAAGGAAGGCGCCGACATCATTCTCGGCGGTCGCACCACGGACACAGCGGTGATCGCCGCTGCACCGCTCATGCTCGCCGCAGGAGCGGGAGCGGCGTGGCACGCGGCCAAGACGGCGGAATGCGGCGGCCTCTGCACGGTCAACCCGCGTGACGGCGGCGTGCTGATCACGGTCGGCG
The DNA here is from genome assembly GCF_002358775.1 of Martelella sp. UBA3392. Taxonomy (NCBI): domain Bacteria; kingdom Pseudomonadati; phylum Pseudomonadota; class Alphaproteobacteria; order Hyphomicrobiales; family Aurantimonadaceae; genus Martelella; species Martelella sp. UBA3392. The sequence goes on along the minus strand of NZ_DEPM01000134.1, from coordinate 7,186 downwards.
ATGACTACTTCGATGTCCGGCCTCTCGCGCCGGAGAACACGGTGACGCCGGAGACCATATCAGCCCACATGCTCTACGAGAACAGCGATCCGTTCCGCCTTTTTGAGCCCGGTTGCGTGCTCGACGTGACGGATGCTGTGTACACCCAGAGGGACGAAACCACGGTTCGTGTCACGGGTTCGCGCTGCGAGCCGATGCCTTACACGATGAAGCTCGAAGGCGCATCGGTCGGACCTTTCCAGACACTGATGATGATCGGCATCGAGGATCCCTCGGTCCTCAAGGAATTCGATTTCTTCCTGGAGTCCATGACCACCAAGCTGAACGAGATCGTCCGCAACACGTTTCCGGACCTTTTCGACTACGATCTTTCCTTCAGACCCTATGGCTACAATGCGGTATCAGGACTTCCCAGGGACGGTTACGTCCCGAGCGAAGTCGGCCTGATGATGGTGGTGACCGCACCCACCCAGGATCTGGCGACGCGCATCGCCAAGGCGCTGAATCCGCTGTTCTTCCACTTCCCGCTGCGGCGCGGCATTCCGCTCCCGAGCTATGCCTTTCCCTTCTCCCCCGCCGAGATCGAGCGCGGGCAGGTCTATGAATTCAAACTCAATCACGTGATGGAGGTCGAGGATCCGATGGAATGTGTCCGCACCGAATACGTCACCGTCAGAAGTCTCGAGGAGGCGTGAACATGACCCGGCTCAAAGACGTCACGCGATATGTGCGCTCCAAGAACGCCGGCCCATTCTGGGTGACGGTAGACATCTTCTTCAACAATCCGGAAGCCTACGAGGAGCATCGCAATGCAGCCGTTCTCTCACCCGAAAGCATTGGCGCGATCTACGGCGTGCCGTCCGCGTTGGTGAAGCGCTATGAGGTGCCGAACTTGGCGATGGTCAAGATCTCCTATCCACGCCAGACCCCGCAGGGCGGGATGCTGGAGCGCGACATGCACAGCGGTCAATCCTATGTCCGCCTCCTTGATCTGAACCTGCGCGCCAACGGTGCCGCAGCGGCCGAAACGACATAGGCGCGCCCGTCCCGCAAGGCGGACCATGACGGCCGCAACGCATCAAAAAATGCAAATTTCGAATTGGCTCGCATGTTGGGCGACACCTAACAATGGGCCGGGCAAGTCGCCCGAATTGGAGTGGAAATGCGATCGACATATGATCCGATAACCCTTGAGGTCTACTGGAGCCGATTGGTGGCCGTGGCCGACGAAGCGGCAAGCACGCTGCTTCGCACGGCATTCTCGACGATCATTCGCGAGTCGAATGATTATGTGACCTGCCTGCTCAATGCCCGCGGCGAAACGCTGGTCGAATGCAGCGGCGGCGTGCCGACATTCGCCGGTCTCCTCGGGCGCACGACGAGGCATCTTCTTACAATTTTCCCCGTGGACACATGGCAACCCGGCGACGTGGTGATCACGAACGACCCGTGGATCGGAACGGGGCACCTGCCCGACATCTCGGTCATCACACCCGTGTTTCATCTCGACAAACTTGTCGGATTTTCCGCCAGTGCCGCCCATACGCCCGATATCGGCGGCACCATCGGCTCGGCGAACAAGGAAATCTACGAGGAGGGCCTGCGCCTTCCGCCGGTTCATCTCTACCGCAACGGCCGACGTAACGAGGCGGTGTTCGAGATCATCTCGGCAAATGTCCGTTTCCCGGATCTGGTGCTCGGCGACCTCGACGCCCAGGTGAGCGCCAACCGCATCGGCGCTCGCGGAGCGACCGACTTCCTGAGCAATACAGGCCTGCCCGATTTCGCCGCGCTGTCACGCGAGATCAACGCGATGTCGGAGGCCGCCATGCGCGCGGCGATCCAGGATATCCCCGACGGCGTGTATGCCTCGACCGTCGAAGTGGACGGATATGAGGACCAGGAGACGGTGATCCGTTGCGCGATCACGGTCGCCGGCGACGACATGACCATCGACTATGCCGGTACTTCGCCGCAGATCGCGCGCGCGATCAACTGCACGCTGAACTACACCATCGCCTATTCGATCTACCCACTCAAGTGTCTGCTGGACCCGCACACGCGCAGGAACGAAGGCTCCTATCGGCCGATCACGGTGACCGCCCCGGAGGGAGCGATCGTCAATGCGCGGTTCCCGGCTGCCGTGGCGGCGCGTCATCTGACCGGCCATCTGCTGAGCTGCGCGATCTATCAGGCCCTTGCTCCCGTGCTGCCCGAGCGGGTGGTCGCCGACAGCGGCGGCGCGCCCTCTCTTCGCGTGCGTTTCTACGGAAAACACGCCGATGGCCGCGATTTCGGCGTCATGCTGTTCGCCAGCGCCGGAATGGGCGCATCGGCGCAGATGGACGGCCTGTCGACCACCGCCTTTCCGACAAACTCGGGAGCGGGCAGTATCGAGGCGATCGAGACAATTTCGCCCTTGGTATTCACCCGCAAGATGTTCCGTCCCGACTCCGGCGGCGTCGGCCGGTTCCGCGGCGGTCTGGGTCAGGTTTGCGAGGTCCGGAACAACTCGCCCTATCCATGTCAGGTCATCATCGTCGGCGACCGTGAACGACACCCCCCGCTCGGTCTGCTGGGCGGCGGTCCCGGCGCGCCAGCGGCAGCGATAATCGACGGCGAAAAGCGAATCTCGCTGAAATCGCGCAGCACGCTTGCGCCCGGATCATGCCTTGCGCTGCATTTCGCGGGCGGCGGCGGATATGGCAATCCGCTTTCTCGGGAGCGCGACGCGGTCGAGCGCGATCTCACGGAAGGCAAGATAACCAGACAAGCGGCCCAGAGCGCCTACGGACTGTACATCAAGGAAGACGGGGCATGAAACCGACTACACGAATTGGCGTCGACATCGGCGGAACATTCACCGACTTCGTCCTGCACGACGAAGAACGCGGGATCACCCGTACCGGCAAACGGCCCACGACTCCCGACCAGCCGAGCCTGGCGATCATCGAGGGAATACTGCGGCTGCTCGACGAGACGAACACGAAGCCGGAGCAGATCCACTCGATCATCCACGGCACGACCCTCATCACCAATACCGTCCTCGAGCGGACCGGGGCGAAGGTGGGCCTGATCGCCACCCATGGTCTGACCGATGTGCTCGAAATGCGGCGCGAGACGCGTTTCGACGTCGACGATCTGCAGCAGCGACCGGCGCCGGAGATCGTGCCGCGCAATCTTCGGCGGGGTGTGGCCGGCAGGATAACGGCGGACGGAGCCGAGTTGATCGCATTCGACGAGACCGGTTTTGTCACGGAACTGGACCATCTCGTTCGCGAGGAGAAAATCGAATCGCTGGCCATCTCGCTCATGAATTCCTATCGCTGCCCGGATCACGAGCGCCGCGCGCGCGACATCGCGGTCGAGCGGTATCCCGGCCTTTATGTCACCATCTCATCGGAGGTCGCGCCGGTCATTCGCGAATACGAGCGGACCAACACGGCCTGCGTCAACGCCTACGTCCAGCCGCGCGTGCACGGCTATCTCAACAGGCTGTCGGACGATCTTCGCGGATTGGGCTTTCGCGGACGTCTGTCGATCATGCTGTCAGCCGGCGGATTGATTTCGGCCGAGGATGCGAAAGACTTTCCCGTGAGGCTCATCGAGTCCGGCCCCGCCGCCGGCGCTATGGGCGTCGCCTATCTCGCACGAAAGCTCGACGCCCCGCATGTGATCTCGTTCGATATGGGCGGCACGACCGCGAAGATGTGTCTGATCGAGAACGGCCATCCTCACGTCAAGCACGATTTCGAAGCCGGTCGGATCGATCGTTTCAAGCCCGGCTCGGGGCTGCCGCTCAAAGTCACCGTGATCGACATGATCGAAATCGGGTCGGGCGGCGGCTCGATCGCCTCGATCGACAATCTCGGCCTGATGAAGGTCGGCCCGCGCAGCGCCGGATCGGTTCCGGGACCCGTCGCCTACGGCAGGGGCGGCACCCAGCCCACAGTGACCGATGCGGACCTCCTGCTCGGTTACCTCAATCCCGCCTACTTCCTGGGCGGCGAGATGGCGTTGAAGCTCGAGGACGTGCAGAACGCCGCAGACGCGCTGCTCGGCCAACCGCTGAACATGCCTGCGAACCTCGTGGCCCAGGGCATTCAGAGCATCGTCAACGAGAATATGGCGGGCGCGACGCGCATGCATCTTGCCGAAAAGGGCAAGGACCCGCGCGACTATGCCATGATCGCATTCGGCGGCGCCGGGCCGGTCCACGCCTTCGGTCTCGCGCGGCTGCTGCGTCTGCGCACATTGATCGTGCCGATGGGCGCCGGCGTGATCTCGGCATTCGGTTTTCTCGTCGCGCCACCCGCCACAGACGACGCGCGCGGTTATCTGACCCCGCTTCTTCGCGTCGACTGGGATCTGGTCAATCGGCTCTATGACGAGATGCGGGACAAGGCCGAGCAGACGCTCAGGGGCATGGCCGTCGGGGAGGACGCAATCCGCTTCGAATGGAGCGTCGACATGCGCTATCTCGGCCAGGGGTTCGAGATCACCGTTCCCATTCCAGCCGGACCGCTCGGGCCGGAGCATCTCGACGCGATTCACCGCGCCTTCGACGAAACCTATCGCGAAACCTTCGGGCGGACCGCGAAGGGCATTCCGGTTGAAGCCGTGAACTGGCGGCTGACGGCCTCTCTACCTGCGCAGGATATAAGCCTCGCCTACTCGGTGGTGGAAACGTCGGCCGAGCGGATGCCCCGCGACGTTATCTTTCCGGATCACGGGCCAATCCGGACACCTGTCTACGACCGCTACGCGTTGAAACCGGGGCAAATCATCGAAGGCCCGGCCGTATTCGAGGAGCGAGAAACGACATTTACCGTCGGCCCGGACTCCAGCGTTACCGTTGACGATCTCTACAATCTGGTCGTCACGCTGCGATATCCCGACGACCAACCCTCAGCGGGTTCATCTTCCGCCGCCAACGAGATCGCAGAGGAACTGGGAGCATGACCGGAAAATCTCACCGGGTCGTGGTGACCCAGAATTTCTTCGATCCCGACACAAGGCGATATCTGGAAAAGGCCGGTTGCGAAGTTGTCCAGGCGGAATTGCCTCCGGGCTCCGCCGACCGCAACATGGACCACGACACGCTGGTCAGCCTGCTGGCCGGCGCGGATGGCTGGATCGTCGGACACGCGATGGTTACCAGAGAGTTGATGCAGGCGCTTCCCGATCTGAAGATTATCTCCCGGCGCGGCGTCGGCTACGAACGGGTTGATTGCGAGGCAGCCCGGGACCTCGGAAAGGTCGTTTGTATCGCCGCTGGCGGAAACGACGCCTCCGTCGCGGACCATACGCTCGCGATGATGCTCGCCGTCGGGCACCGGCTCCGGGAAACCCAGGCCAACATGATCGACGGCAACTGGAAGATCCTCTCCGGCCGCGACCTGTTTCGAAAGACCGTCGGCATCGTCGGACTGGGTCGGATCGGCAAGAGCCTGGTTCAGCGTTTGCAGGGATTCCAGGCACGCATCCTCGTCACCACGCGGACGCGGGATGCGGCCTATGCCGAGACGAGCGGTGTCGAATACTGCGACCTCGACCACCTTCTGCGGGAAAGCGACTATGTCAGCCTGCACGCGCCCCTCACCGACGCCACGCGCTTCCTGATCGATGCGAAGGCCATGGCCATGATGAAGGAAGACGCGATCCTCGTGAATGCCGCCCGCGGCGGGCTGGTCGATGACCGCGCCCTGCTCGAGACCCTCCGGCGGGGTCATCTTTTCGGAGCGGCGCTCGATACCTTCGTCAGCGAAGGAGACGCCACCTACCAACCGGTTACGGCGGCATTGCTGACACTGCCGAATGTTGTCGCGACGCCACATGCCGGAGCTTCGACGAAAGAGGGCCTGATCCGCACCAATCGGGTTGCGGCCGAATGCGTGGTCGCGGTGCTGTGCGGCGGTCGGCTCAATCCGGATTGCGTCGTGACAGACGGGAGAACGCCGCCGCCGGCCTGAGCGGTCTTCGGCAGCGCCGGTCGCATCCGTCCAGGCCCTCGCCTGCCGGAAAAATAATGCCGCATCAATGGAGTTGCGGCGCAACAAGGAGGAGAAAATCATGAACATGCGAATGACGATCGCCGCGACGCTGCTCGCCGCATCCACGATCGGCGCCAAGGCGCAGACGGTTCCCGAAGGCTATCCGGCCGATTACGCCCGGACGATCGAGGCGTCCAGGGACGAACTGGGCCTGCTGGTTTATTCCAATTTCCCCGCCTCTTTCTGGGAACCGTTGATCGAGGCATTCGACGAAGCCTATCCGTGGATCAAGGTCGAAACAGCCAATTTCGACGCCGAAATGTGGGAGAAATACCGCCTCGAGGCCAAGCAGGAAGTCCGAACCGCCGACATCATCACGACCGTCGCCCCCGAACACTGGGTGCAGTTCGTCAAAGACGGTCACCTGGAGCCATACGCTTCGCCGGAACTACCCAACCTGCCCGCGTGGTCCGTACCGTTCGAGGGCCTCTACACCATTTCCGCTGTTCCGATGCCAATCGTCTGGAACCGCGCACTGGTCAATCCGGGTCCCCAGTCGCTTGCCGAACTCGCCGAGATGGTCAAGGCCGACCCCGACAGATGGCGCAACAAGATCACCATGTACGACGCGGAGGTTAACCCCTACGGTCTCGCGATCATGCGCAACTGGCTGAACCACAAGGATAACGACTGGTCGCTGTTCGAAACCATCGGACCGATGACCCTGCCCGAGCGAGGCGCCGGAACGATGCGCGAAAAGACGTCGACCGGCGAATACCTGTCGATCGTCTTCACGTCCGGACTCGGCATTTCCCAGTTGGAAGCGCCGGGCGGCAAGGCGACGTTGGATTACGCGTTCCCCAAGGACGGCACGCCGCTGTCCCTCCAGAGCATCGGCATCACCAAGACCGCCTCAAGCCCGAACAGCGCCAAGCTGCTGCTCGACTTCATCCTGTCGCGCCCCGGGCAAATCGCTTTCGCGAAAGCCGGCTTCACGCCGTATCGCGAGGATATTTCCCCGGACGAGGTGCCTTTCTACACCTTGCCGATGATCCGAGACATCGTCGGCGAGGAAAACCTCTTCATCATGTCCTACACGCCGGAAGCCCTGGCCGGCACAAACGAACTCATCGAACGGTGGGTCAAGACGTTCCGCCAGAAATAGCAGGTTGGGGCCCGCCGAAAACAGGCGG
>NZ_DEPM01000246.1:4725-4890 GCF_002358775.1 Martelella sp. UBA3392 | reverse complement strand
TTGCGCATCAGCACCGTGTCGCCGGGCTGGATTTTTTGCAGGTGCTGGGTCAGCGGACCGCCCGGAACCTTGATCGAGAAGAATTCCAGCGTATCGGCCCAGGCCGGGCTTGCGATCGAATAGGCGCGGTAGATCGGCTTGCCGTCGACCATCAGGCCGATCATG
>NZ_DEPM01000246.1:0-4424 GCF_002358775.1 Martelella sp. UBA3392 | reverse complement strand
GTCGACCATCAGGCCGATCATCGCGAATTCGCCCGAGCGGAAACGGAAACCGGCCGGCCGCGTCATGGTGAAGCGGAACAGATGGTCGGTATAATGCTCAACGCTCAGCACGGTCTCGCCGTAAACCCCGGCGGGCAACGCAGTCGCAAGATCGTCGGTTTTGGTCTGCACGTTCATGTCTGGTCCTGTCATTCTGTCTCGTCGGCGCCTTCGATCCGCTTGCGGGTCATATCCTCCAGCGCTCAAATACTACCGCTGGCCGACAATTGCAAAGTCAGCCGGAAATTCTTGGCTTTCACGCGCCCGCCTGGCGGCGCCAGCTGTAACCGGGTGCCGCGGCAGCGGATTTTGCGGCGGGCTGGTAGTAGCGCGTCACCGCCGGCAACCGCCCTTCCCCGAGCCTGCGGATCGCGGTCTCGTTGGTCACGGCGAAGCTGTCGAAGCCGCAGCGCAGCATATGCACCAGCGGATCGATCAGCACGTCGCCGATGGCGCGCAGCTCGCCGGTATAGCCCAGCCGCTCGCGCAGCAGCGTCGCCTGCGAAAACACCCTTCCGTCGCTGAAGGCCGGGAAGGTCAGCGCCACCAGCATGATCCGGTCGAGATAGGGCGCAAGCCGCGTCGGGTCATCGAACGGGCCGAGAACGACGCCGACCGGCTCATTGCCTTCGACGCCATGTTCGATGATGTCGGCGTAGGGGATGAGCGCCCGCTCCCCCTCGCCCGCCTTGCGCTCTTCCGTCTCCACCACCCATGGGTCGTTTTCGACAAAGCCGCCTACTTTCCAGATTGCAGTCATGTGCGGTCTCCTCAGGCGGCCTTGGCTTTTTCGGGGTAGAGCGCGTCCTTGAAGGGCTGCGCGCCAAGCCTGCGATAGGCCTCGATGAAGGTTTCCGACTTGTCGGCCCGCAGCGAAAGATAGGTATCGACGATCGTCTCCACCGCATCGGTCACCTTCGACGGCTCGAAGCCGCGGCCGATGATCTCGCCGATCGAGGTGTTCTCGTCCGCCGATCCGCCAAGCGTGATCTGGTAGAGCTCAGCACCCTTTTTCTCCACGCCAAGAAGGCCGATATGGCCGACATGGTGGTGGCCGCAGGCGTTGATGCAGCCGGAAATCTTGATCTTTAGATCGCCTATTTCGGCCTGACGCTCGGCATTGCCGAAACGGGTGGAAAGCTCCTGCGCCAGTGGGATCGAGCGCGCATTGGCGAGCGCGCAATAATCGAGCCCGGGACAGGCGATGATATCGGTGATCAGCCCGGCATTGCCGGTGGCAAGCCCCACCTCCTCAAGCGCGCGATAGACCGCCGGGAGATCGGCGCGGGCAACGTGCGGCAGAACGAGGTTCTGTTCGTGGCTGACGCGGATTTCATCGAAGCCGTAGCGCTCGGCGATATCGGCGACCGCGTCCATCTGCGCGTCGGTCGCGTCTCCGGGGATGCCGCCGATCGGCTTCAGCGAGATCGTCACCATGGCATAGTCGTCGCGCTTGTGGGCGACGGTGTTGCGGGTCAGCCAGTTGATATAGCTCGCATTGGCGGTGTCGAAACGGTCGCGCTCGCGTGCCGGCAATTCGGGCAGCGCGAAGTAGGCGCGGATCGCCTCGACGTCGCCCGCCGGCAATGTCAGCTCGCCGTCCCTCAGCGCCTCGAATTCCTGCTCGATCTGGGCCTTCAGCTCCTCAACCCCGGTCTCGTGGACGAGGATCTTGATGCGCGCCTTGTACTTGTTGTCGCGGCGGCCGTTGAGGTTGTAGACGCGCAGGATCGCCGTCGCATAGGCCAGGAGATCGGCTTCCGGAAGAAAGTCGCGAACCTTCTTGGCGATCATCGGCGTGCGCCCCTGCCCGCCGCCGACATAGACGGCAAAGCCGAGTTCGCCGGCCTCGTTCCGCTTCAGATGCAGGCCGATGTCATGGACCTGGATCGCCGCCCGGTCGCGCTCCGCGCCGGTCACCGCGATCTTGAACTTGCGCGGCAGGAACGAAAACTCGGGATGCAGCGACGACCACTGCCGCAGGATTTCCGCATAGGGGCGCGGATCGGCAACCTCGTCGGCGGCGGCGCCCGAAAAATGGTCGGCGGTCACGTTGCGGATGCAGTTTCCCGAGGTCTGGATCGCATGCATTTCAACGCTTGCGAGATCGCGCAGGATCGCTGGAATATCGGAAAGCTTCGGCCAGTTGAACTGGATGTTCTGGCGCGTGGTGAAGTGGCCATAGCCGCGGTCATAGATGCGCGCGACATGGGCGAGCATGCGCATCTGCCGGGCATTCATCGTGCCATAGGGCACGGCGATGCGCAGCATATAGGCGTGGAGCTGCAGGTAGACGCCGTTCATCAGCCTGAGCGGCTTGAAGGCATCCTCGGTGATTTCGCCGGAAAGGCGGCGTTCGACCTGGTCTGCGAACTGGTCCACCCGCTGAGCGACGAAATCCTTGTCGAATTCATCGTAACGATACATGAGGTCTTACGCCTCCACGCGTTCTGGTTTGGCGGCGGCATAGCCGGCCGCATAAGGAATGGTCGGGCCCTCGGCGCGGATGCGCTCGCGCAGCCTGAGCGGCCAGATGCGCCCGTCGGGACGCTCCTCGACATCGATGACGGCAAGATCGACCACCTTGTTGGCGGAGAAATCACGCTTGCCGATCTCATCAAGGCTTTCGATCGCCGCGTCGTGGCGGGCGACAAGCGCTGCCTGCAGATCCTCGCACCAGCGGCCATTGGCATCGAGCCAGACGGCCAGACCGTCGGTCAGGCGGTTTGCGGTCAGAACCTTAGCGGACATGGGCAACTCCCTTGAATTTCGTCTGGGCGACCTTGTTATCCTGCGAAAGCGCGCTCGAATGCTTGAGATTGGCGCCGGCGACCGCGTCGCCGATGATCACCATCACCGGGCCGGCGAGGTCGTCGCGCGCTTCCAGCAGCGCCATTTCGGACAGAACGCCGTGGAACAGGCGCTGATTGTGCCGGCTGGCGTTCTCGATCACCGCGATCGTGGTGTCGGGGGGAACGCCTGCTTCCTGAAGCCGGGCGCCGAGCCTGGCGGCGACGGAACGGCCCATATAGACGGCAATGGTGGCGCCCCGGACCGCAAGCGCGGCCCAGTCCGGCAGGGTGTCACCATTGAGGTCGTGGCCGGTCGTAAAAACCAGGGTCGAGGCAACGCCGCGCAGCGTCAGCGGCAGTTCGAAATCGGCCGCCGCCGCCGTGGCGGACGTGATGCCGGGCACGACCTCATAGGATACGCCCGCCGCGCGCAGCGCCGCCATTTCCTCGCCTGCACGCCCGAAGATCAGCGGATCGCCGGATTTCAGCCGCACGACGCGCTTGCCTTCTTTCGCAAGATCGACGAGCAGATCATTGATTTCGTTCTGAGACTTTGAATGACAGTTCTTGCGCTTGCCGACGGCGATACGCTCCGCATCGCGCCGGCCCATATCGACGACGGCCTGGGGGACCAGCGCGTCATAAGCGATCACATCGGCTTCCATCATCAGCCTGTGGGCACGGATCGTCAGCAGGTCCTCGGCGCCCGGCCCCGCGCCGACAAGCGCCACATGACCGGAAACCTGGGCTCCGTCCGCGATGATCTCGTCGGCAAGGCACTCGGCCTCAAGCGCCCTTCCCTTTTCGATGGCATTCGCAACCGAACCGTTGAAGAAGCGCGACCAGAAGGCGCGGCGCGGCGCACCCCGCGGAATGTTTGCGTCGACCTTGTCGCGCAGGCGGTTGGCGAGCTGCGCCAGCGGGCCGAGCGAGCGCGGCAGCATGGTGTCGATCTGCGCGCGGATCATCTGCGCCAGCACCGGACCGGCCCCCTCGGTTCCGATGGCGACAGCGATCGGAGGACGAGCGACCAGAGCGGGCGTATAGAAGTCGCAATCGTCCTTCTGGTCCACGGCGTTGACAGGGATGGAGGCCGCGCGGGCCGCCTCGGCGATCAGGTGGTCCTGGTCGCTGATTCCTGTCGCGGCAAACACCAACACCGCGCCTTCGAATTGCGCGGGCGAGAAAGCGTCCTCCACCAGCCGGTAGCCGTGCTCGGCGAGAAACGCGCGGTAGTCGTCCTCGGCGTTCTCGGCATAAGCTGCAATCACGGCGGAGGTCTTTGCCATCAGCCGGGCCTTGGCGAACGCCTCGTCGCCGCCGCCGAAAATCGCGACCTTGCGGCCATCGACCCGGAAAAACGCCGGGAAAGTCGTCAACAAATCGTCTTTCGTGCCCATTGCGCGCAGTCCTTCTCAAGATTGGCACAACAATCGCTCTGCGGCGGCGATGTTTGAAGAAACGAAAATGCGCGGGCGCGCAGGATGGAACATTTCATTCCTCAATTCCGCGCGATGCAGGGCAAATTTACCCGCAGGGTCAGGCCGAGGCTTGCGCTCGCCCGCCAATGTCCCTTTAAGTCAGGCTGTGCAA
>NZ_DEPM01000063.1:0-17104 GCF_002358775.1 Martelella sp. UBA3392 | reverse complement strand
TGGGTTCTGCATGAAGGCTTCCTCGGCGTGTTCGGCGCCGATGCCGGCGTCACCCTGGAAACCTACAAATCGGTCGGCAAGGAAAACCAGAGCTTCGACGGCGCGACCGGCGGCTGGTTCGGCGTGACTGACAAATACTGGGGCACCGCCGTCATCCCGCAGGCCAATGTCAATTACGATGCGCGGTTCTCGCATTTCACCGATGGCCGCCCGCGCTATCAGGCGGATTACTCCGACAACGCCGCGCTGACGATCGCGCCCGGCCAGTCGGCTGACCTGAAGACCATGGTGTTCGCCGGGGCCAAGGAAACCAACACGCTGACGGCCTACGAGAACCAGTACAACATCCGGCTCTTCGACCGGATGATCGACTGGGGCTGGCTGTGGTTCATCACCAAGCCGCTGTTCCAGCTCATGGACTTCATCTACCATCAGGTCGGCAATTTCGGCGTGGCGATCCTGATCACCACCGTCATCATCAAGCTGATCTTCTTCCCGCTCGCCTCCAAGCAGTATGCCTCCATGGCCAACATGAAGCGCATGCAGCCGAAGATGACCGAGTTGAAGGAGCAATATGGCGACGACCGCATGGGCCTTCAGAAGGCGATGATGGAGCTCTACAAGAAGGAGAAGATCAATCCGGTCGCCGGCTGCTGGCCGATGCTGATCCAGATCCCGATCTTCTTCGCGCTCTACAAGGTGCTCTACGTCACCATTGAAATGCGCCACGCTCCGTTCTTCGGCTGGATCCAGGACCTCTCGGCGCCCGATCCGACCAGCCTGTTCAACCTGTTCGGTCTTCTGCCGTGGTCCGTGCCGTCCATTCTGATGATCGGCGCATGGCCGATCATCATGGGCATCACCATGTGGATCCAGATGCGCATGAACCCGACGCCGCCGGACAAGACCCAGGCGATGATCTTCAACTGGATGCCGGTCGTGTTCACCTACATGCTGGCGCAGTTCCCGGCAGGCCTGGTGATCTACTATGCATGGAACAACACGCTCTCGATCCTGCAGCAGTCGATCATCATGAAGCGCCACGGCGTCAAGATCGAGCTGTTCGACAATCTGAAGGGCGTGTTCCGCAAGAAGAAGCCGGCTTCGGAATAGGCCTGACCAGCTCTCCCTACTCGGAGAGGCTCAAATGGCGGCAAACGCCTCAAGGAAAACACGCCCGGCACCCTTGCCGGGCGTGTTCTTCATGGTAAGGATCGGGATATGACCCAGCAGATCGCCCAGGATGCAGCGCTTTTCGCCCGACCATGGATTTTCATCCGCGGCGTGCCCTCGATGAAGTTCCTGCCGCCGGAAGGCCCGGCCGAGGTCGCCTTCGCCGGCCGCTCCAATGTCGGCAAGTCCTCGCTGATCAATGCGCTGCTCACCCAGAAGGGGCTGGCGCGCACCTCCAACACGCCGGGCCGCACCCAGGAACTCAACTATTTCGTTCCCGACGGCTATTCCGGCGAGGGCGAGGACCTGCCGCCAATGGCGCTGGTGGACATGCCCGGCTACGGCTACGCCCAGGCTCCCAAGGCGCAGGTGGAGCAGTGGACCAAGCTGGTGTTCGACTATCTGCGCGGCCGCGCCACGCTGAAGCGGGTCTATGTGCTGATCGATGCCCGCCACGGCATCAAGAAGAATGACGAGGATGTGCTGGATCTGCTCGACAAGGCCGCCGTCTCCTATCAGATCGTGCTGACCAAGAGCGACAAGATCAAGCCGCCGGCGGTCGCCAAGCTTCTGACCGCCACCGCAGAAAAAATCCGCAAGCGCCCCGCCGCCTACCCCGTCATTCTCGCGACGTCTTCGGAAAAACATGACGGGCTCGATGCGTTGCGCCAGGCGATCATCGATACGATCAACATGTGATCGCACAAAAAAACCGCCCCGAAGGGCGGTCAGTTGACACCGGGGTTGGTGTTTTCCGCCGGGTCTTCTCGTCATGTATCCGGTCGGTATCGAGCAGTTCAGAGCGAAGCCCGCTCCTGACGCTGTCAGCTCGAACCTCCTCATCTCTGAGTTGCTTCGGATCACTATTCCCCTTTTGCGTGTCGTATTCGCGGCGGAAAACAGGTATTCCGAAGGAAACTGCGTCGTCCGAGACCAGGATGATGAAACCACCCGGGGGGAGGAAGAGGGACAGCGCGAGCCATCCCTCCCCGGGGGCTGCCGCCCCTGTTCAGCCAGTCATTGAGGTTCCTTGACCGACCGGATGCTGGAGCTGGCTTCCGGCCGCGAGGCCTCAGCTGGCAGGCAGCAGAACCTTGTCGATGACATGGATGACGCCGTTCGACTGCTCGACATCCGCGATCGTGACTTCGGCCACGCCGCCGTTTTCATCGGTCAGTGTGATGGTGCCGTTCATTTCCTTCGCCTTCAGCACGCAACCGCCCACGGTCGGCACGTCGTGCTCGCCGCCATCATCGGCGATCATCTTCTCGATTGCGGACGACATCGCATCCGCGGCGACGACATGGCAGGTCAGAACCTTGACCAGAGCGTCCTTGTTTTCCGGCATCAGAAGCGTGTCGACCGTGCCGTCCGGCAGTGCGGCGAAGGCTTCATTGGTCGGCGCGAAGACGGTGAAGGGGCCATCGCCCTGAAGCGTCTCGACAAGACCGGCGGCCTTCACGGCGGCGACCAGCGTGGTGTGGTCGGCGGAATTCATGGCGTTTTCGACGATATTCTTATCCGGATACATCTCGGCGCCGCCGACCATCGGATTGGCAGCGAAGGCCGCAATCGCGGTGCCCGAAACAAGCGCGGCGGCGATGGCGGTTTTCTTCAGAAGTGCAAACATGAAATTCTCCTCAAACTTTTCGTGTTCCGCCAGTCCTCGTGGCTGGCTATGAAACAAAGGACGAAAGGCCGGACAGAGAAGTTTCAGATTCTTTCAATTTTTTCCTAAATATATGTTTTAAAACGCTATTTTATTGTTCCTCAGAGCGATCTCAGCTCCCCGGCCGCGATCACCGGCCCGGTCGGCGCGCCCGAGGGCGAGCCGCCAAACGGCTCGATCGTGACCGCGAAGGAAGCGCCGGCATCGATGCGGCTGGCGACATTGCGCGGCACCGCGATTTCGCCCTCGCCGGTCTGCGGCAATACGCCGAGCGACAGCGGTGCATCCTCGCCCGCGATCAGCCAGAGCTCCAGTGAACGCTCATCCGCCGCGCCGGCTGCGACCGGCGTGAACGTCACGATGCCGTTGCGCGCGTTGTAGCGCGCCACGAGATTGACGGCGTTGTCCGGCCCGCTCAGTTCGGCAAGCAGGGTCGGCTGGGCCTCCGACAGGAAGCGCTCGCTTGCAAGAAAGGCGATGGCGAAGATGATGGCCACCGCCGCCACGCCGCGCCAAAGCGCGACGGAATCCCAGGCGCGGCCAATGAACCCCTGTTTCTCCTTGCCCGTGCCGAACAGCCGGGTTTCGATGGCGCCGTGCATATAGGCCGGCGGGGTTACCTCGCCATATTCCTCGTCGAGCGGCTCGAGCCTTGCCTGCCAGGCGTGAACCAGCGCGGCGAAGGCCGGATCGGAACGCATGCGCGCCTCGACGGTCTGCCGCGCATCCCGCGACAAGGTGCCCAGCACATATTCGCCGGCAACGACGCTGTCGTAGGGCTTGTCGCCTGATGTGTCTTCCGGCGTCGTCATGCTTCCAGGCACTCTTTCAGTTTGATCAGGCTGCGGCGCAGCCGCGTTCGCATGGTGTTGAGCGGAACCTTGTACTGCTCCGCCAGTTCGTTATAGCTCAGTCCCTGCACATAGGCGTCTTTCACGGCCGAGGCCCAATCGGGCTCGAGGCGCTGCATGCACTGGTCAATCCTGCGGCCCTCGCTTTTCAGGTGGGCGTCTTCTTCCGGCGTTCTGGAGCCGTCGGCGAGATCGTAGACATCGTCGATATCGCGCGTCGCGGGCTTTTTCTGCCGGAGCCGGTCGATTGCGTGGTTTCGGGCAATCGTCGCAAGCCAGCCCATCGGCGAGCGTCCATCGGTCGAGAACGTGCCGGCGCGCTGCCATATCCGCACGAAGATATCCTGCAAGGCGTCTTCCGCCTCGCCGCGTTCGCCCAGTATACGAAGACAGATCGCAAAAAGTTTCGGGCTCGCCTGCTCATAAAGCAGATTGAACGCGCTTCGATCGCGCATCGAAATCCGGGAGATCAGAACGCCGAGGTCTTCACCCGCCATGAAAGCCCTGCCCTGCCATTACGCTTTGTTCCTCCCTCGTGCCCGCTCCCGAATGATAAACATCAAGTTTGCCGGCGCAACCTCATCTTTTGGTTAAGGCTGTAGAGGAGTTTCCCAGACCGCCAGTTTGCGCTAAAAGGCCGCTGAGCAAATTGCAGCGGGAAAATTCATGTCACTGTCGGAAAGCGAACAGCAGGCGCGGCTCCTGGTCCAGGCCCTGCCCTATATGCAGAAATACGAGAACAAGACGATCGTGGTCAAATATGGCGGCCACGCCATGGGCGACAGCGAGCTTGGCCAGGCCTTCGCCAGCGATATCGCGCTGCTGAAGCAGTCGGGCGTGAACCCGATTGTGGTTCATGGCGGCGGGCCGCAGATCGGCAGCATGCTGAAACGCATGGGCATTGAATCGAAATTCGAAGGCGGGCTGCGGGTCACCGACCAGGCCACCGTCGAGATCGTCGAAATGGTGCTGGCGGGCTCGATCAACAAGGAGATCGTCGCGCTGATCAACCAGACCGGCGAATGGGCGATCGGGCTCTGCGGCAAGGACGGCAACATGGTGTTTGCCGAAAAGGCCAAGAAGACGGTGGTCGATCCCGACTCCAACATCGAGCGCGTGCTCGATCTCGGCTTTGTCGGCGAGGTCGTGACCGTCGACACCACCCTGCTCGATCTTCTGGCGAAATCCGAGATGATCCCGGTGATCGCGCCGGTGGCCCCGGGCCGCGCCGGCGAGACCTACAATATCAACGCGGATACCTTTGCCGGCGCGATTGCCGGCGCGTTGCGCGCCACGCGCCTGCTGTTCCTCACCGATGTCCCGGGCGTGCTGGACAAGAACGGCGAGCTGATCAAGGAACTCTCGGTCGCCGAGGCCCGCAACCTGATCCTCGACGGCACCGTTTCGGGCGGGATGATCCCCAAGGTCGAAACCTGCATCGAGGCGATCGAGGCCGGCGTCGAGGGCGTTGTCATCCTGAACGGCAAGGTCAAGCACTCGGTCCTGCTCGAAATCCTCACCAAGGGCGGCGCGGGCACGCTGCTGGTGCCCTAAGCTAGAGCTCGACCATAAACGGTCTGCCCTATACCAATTCATCCCCCATCGCCGGAGAGGATGGCCATCCTTTCCGGCGCTTCTTTATCTCACGAAGAAGCACAGAAATCTTAAGACAAGCGTTTCAGTTTTAACCGAAGCGTATCCGGCATCTGCGCGGCCGACGTTGTCGCGAATCTTAGGATTTCCGCGACAACAGCAGCGCCAATGCAGCCGAGGTCGCGCCGAAAGCGCATGTGCCGGTCCAGCCCCAGGCGGCATAGGCAGCGCCACCGATGCCAGCACCAACCGCACCCCCGGCGAGCATGGTCGCCATGAACACGGTGTTGAGCCGGCTGCGGGCGGTCGGATCGAGCGCATAGACGCGCGCCTGATTGGCGACCTGTGAGGACTGCACCGCCAAGTCCATCACAAGAATGCCGATGATCAGACCGATGAGTGAACTTTGCCAAAGGCCAAAGATCAGGAAGGCGAGCACCACGAAGGCCGCGCCAATCGATACGACGATGGCGGGGCCGCGCCTGTCGGCAAAACCGCCGGCAACTGGCGCGGCGAGCGCGCCCGCGATCCCGACAAGCGCCATAAGTCCAACAGCCGTACCGCCGAGCTCAAAGGGCGGTTCAGCTAGCAGCAACGCGAGATTCGACCAGAAGCCGATGAAGGCGGCGAAAATCAGGAACTGCACCATACCCGCCCGCCGGAGAACGCCATGCGTCCGCACCAGTGTCCACAAGGAGCCAAGTAGGCGCGGATAGCTCAGATCAGTTGTAGGCGGCACGCGGGGTAGCCAGAGCGCCAACGCCGCGCCGATCACGATCATCATGACGGCGGCGCACCAGAACACGAAAGGCCAACCCCAGAGGTCCGAGATCGTGCCGCTGACGGTGCGGGCAAGCAAAATGCCGATGAGGATGCCGCCCGTCACCTTGCCGAGAACGCGACCACGCTCGGCAGGTGCTGCCAGATGCACCGCGAGTGGAACGATCTGTTGCGCCACCGTGGCGAACAGGCCAACCGCGAGGCCGGCGACCGCCAGCCAGAGGAAGTCGGGCGAAACGGCCGCGCCGATCAAAGCCGCCACCAGAGCGCCGATGGTCACGAGGATGAGGGACTTGCGTTCCAGCCGGTCGCCGAGTGGCGCCAGGAACAGTACGCCGAGGGCATTGCCGGCCTGCGTCAGTACCGGCACGATGGCGGCGACACCGGCCGCCAACCCGAATTCCGCCGCCAGGTAGCCGAGAAAAGCCTGATTGTAATAGCTGTTGGCGACGGCCGCGCCCGCGCCAATCGCCAGAAGGCGGACGAGCACGGGTGACAGGTGGTCGGATCGGGTGCGGTCTGTTCTCATAGGCTGCATGAAATACAGTCCGATCCCGCGGACACAAACCATATCTGTTGCCGAATGATTAAGTTCAGCTAAACTGAAAGCTATGACATCACCCGTTTCCTTCGGCGCGTTGCGTACCTTCGTTGAAGTTGGCCGGCAGGGCAGCATCAAACGCGCCGCGCAGGAACTGAACGTGACGCCGGGAGCCGTCAGCCAGCAAGTCAAGGCACTGGAAGCGCGCTTCGGCATCCTGCTCCTTGAGCGCGGAAACCGAGAGGTGAAGCTTTCGGCGCACGGTCTGCGCCTGTTTGGCAAGGTCGCGCCGAGCTTCGAGCAGATCGACGCTGCCGTGCAATTGTTCGAGGATCGCCGACCGGGACCGCGTTCGCTGGTCGTCAGCACGACGCCTTCCTTTGCCGCGTGCTGGCTGACGCCACGTCTCGGTCGCTTCGTTGCACAGCATCCCGAGATCGAGATTCATATTGAAACGTCGGTGCAACTCGCGAACATGACAGGCGGCATGGTGGATGTGGCGATCCGGCACGGCTCCGGTGACTACCCCGGCCTCGACACCACGTTGCTCTTCATGCCGCAGCTTTTGGCGATCGCAAGCCCGTCGCTTCTAATCGACGGTCCCTTGAGCAATCCAGCCGATTGTCTGCGCTATCCACTTCTACAGGACCGCGACCGGGCCGACTGGCCGACATGGCTCGAATCGCATGGCGTCAAGCCTGCCCGGAACGCGACAAAAGGGCCGAGTTACGCCGATGACGCATTGCTGATCCAAGGCGCCATTGCCGGTCAGGGCCTCGCCATCGTGCGCGATATTTACGCGGCCCGCGCTTTGGACGCCGGTAGCGTCATTCTCGCGATCGACGCGCCCGTTGTGACCCCGGTCGGGTACTTTATACTCGTGCAGCCGGACAGAATGACTGTGCCGAAGATTGCAGCATTCCGCCGATGGATCATGTGCGAGGCCGGCGTTGCATAAATCCCGCTTAAAGCGACAATTCTGCACCATCAATACATCTAACCGGACGAACCAGCCGGGTTCGCCCGTCGCCATGGCGCCATCAGGCGATATGCGGCTCGGCCTTGCCCGGGCCGCTTGCGGCCTTGTGGGTCGGCAGCATCGTCGCGAGCACGGCCACGATCACATAGGCGACCAGATTGAAGACAACCGCGCCGGCAAAGGCCTGGACATAGGCCGGGTGCTGGTCGCCGCCGGCCGGAAGCAGGCTTGCCAGTCTGGAAAAGAAAATCCCGCTGATGATCGCGATCCCGAACGCGCCGCCGAGCTGCTGGACGGCCTGCAGCGCTCCGGAGGCCGAGCCCGCCTCGCGGGCTGGCACGCCTGCCAGCACGAGCTGGAAGATCGAGGCGATCGACATGCCAAGCCCCAGCCCCGCCGTCAGCAGCGGACCGAGCACGTCCCAGTGCGAAATCGTATCGGTGATGGTCAGCACATAGGAGCGCAGCCAGAAAATACCGACGAACAGCAGCGCCAGCCCGCAGATCATCCTGAATTTCAGCGCCACGCTGCCGAAGCGGCCGTTGGCGACCGACGCCAGAAAGACGCCAACTGAAAACGGCACTGTGGTGAGCCCCGACTTCAGCGGATCGAAATCGAAGCCGACCTGCAGGAAAATCGCAAGGCAAAGGAAGAAGCCCGGCATGGTGGAGAAGAACACCAGCGCCATCACGCTGCCGACCATGAAATTGCGGTTCGCGATCAGCGCGAAGGCCAGAAGCTGCGGCCGGTTGCGGCGGTTCTGGCGACGCTCCCACAACACGAACGCCGCCAGCGTCGGAATGGCGGCCGCCATCATCGCGAAGCACCAGGCCGGCCAGCCGAAATTGCGGCCCTCGACCAGTGGAAAGATCAACATGAACATTGCCGCAGCAATCAGCGCGATGCCCGCATAGTCGTTGCGCCCGCCGGGATGGCTTTCCGTATGGGGGACGAGCTTCCACCCGGCCAGAACCGCAAACACGCCGATCGGCAGGTTGATCAGGAAAATCGCGCGCCAGCCGAGGCCGAAAACATCATGGTCAATCAGCAACCCGCCAATGATCGGGCCGCTGACGGTTGCAATCCCCGCCATCATGCCGAAGAACGAAAAGGCGCGCGCGCGTTCGTGGGGCGGAAACATCACCTGCGCCAGCGCCAGCACCTGCGGCGTCATCATCGCGGCCGAGAAGCCCTGGAACAGGCGCGACGCAACCAGAAGCTCGATATTATGAGACAAACCGCAAAGCGCCGAACCGATGGTGAAGCTGAACACCCCGATCATGAACATCCGCTTCTTGCCGACGATATCGCCGAGCCTGCCGAACGGCAGCAGCGCCAAGGCAAACACCAGCACATAGCCCGCGACCACCCATTCGATGTCGGAATTGGAAGCCTCGAGACCCTTCTGGATCGAGGGCAGCGCGACATTGACGATGGTGACGTCGAGCATGTTCATGAACACGGCGCAAAGCAAGACGGCCAGCGCCACCCACCGGCCCGGATGCGGCTCGGCATGGGCATCAGTCAGACTGGAATTCACGAAAAACCTCCTTCAGGGCGAAGCGAGCACGGATCGAACGGTTTCGGGGAAGCCGCCATTGCGCCGGATATCAACATTGGCCTCTTGGTTACCACAAGCGTCAAGCGTGGCAATGATGATAGCGGCAAAAGATTCCGCGTCGCAGCCCGTTCCGCCTGAAAGAAGCGCCTTACGCCTGCCCGGATAAGCCGCGATCGGATTATTTCCGCCGTACGCCGACTTTAAACGGCGACATTAGAGGCAACGCTTTAAAAAATGCCGCAAATAGCCTATTTTGTTGAAAAAAGCAGGTTTCGCCAAACCTCGTTTCCATGCCCTCGCGCCGCTCTGCCGGAAGGACACAATTTGACGACGTTTTATCTGGCGGTGCTGGTATTTTCCGGCCTCGTCCTTCTTGCCGCGCTTTCCAGCGCGCTCGCTTTCCGTTTCGGCGCGCCGCTGCTGCTGCTGTTTCTCGGCGTCGGCCTACTGGCGGGCACCGACGGTTTCGGGATCGAGTTCGACAATGACGCGCTGACCTTCTATGTCGGCTCGCTGGCGCTCGCCGTGATCCTGTTCGATTCCGGCTTCGGCACGTCGTTCAAGACCTTCAAGACGAGCGCGGCGCCCGCCTTGTTGCTGGCAACGGCGGGCGTGGTGGCGACAGCGGGACTTGTGGCGGTGGCGGCCGCGCTGATCCTCGGCTTCTCGCTGCTCGAGGGCTTTCTGCTTGGTGCGATCGTCGCCTCGACGGACGCGGCGGCGGTGTTCTTCCTGATGCGCATCGGCGGCATCAGGGTGATGGACCGGGTGAGCGCAACGCTGGAAGTCGAATCCGGCATCAATGACCCGATGGCGATCTTCCTGACCATGACGCTGGTTTCCGTTCTCTCGATGAATGAAACCGGCGTTCAGGAAGTCCTGCCGATGCTGCTCCATTTCGTGCAGGAGATCGGCTTCGGCCTGCTGTTCGGCGTGATCGGCGGCGGCCTGACGGTGCTGATCGCCAACAGGTTCAGCCTCAATCGCGGCCTCGCGCCGATCCTGGTACTGACGGCGGCGCTCCTGATCTTCTCGGCCACGGGGGCGGCCGGCGGCAGCGGCTTCATGGCGGTCTATGTCGCGGGCCTGATCGCCGGCAACCGCCATGTCCGCTATGTCGGCTCCATCAGGCGGTTTCAGGAGGGCATGACCTGGCTCGCGCAGATCATCATGTTCCTGCTCCTCGGCCTCCTGGCCACGCCCCGGAACTTTCCCGAGATATTCCTTCCGGCCTTCGCGCTGGCGCTGTTTCTGGTCTTCGTCGCCCGCCCCGCCGCCGTCTGGCTCTGCCTGTGGAAGTTCAACTACAGGCCGCGCGAGACCAATTTCATCGCCTGGATCGGCCTGCGCGGAGCGGCCTCGATCCTGCTTGCCATCCTGCCGAGCCTTTACGGGCTGGAGAATGCCGGCCTTATCTTCAACATCGTCTTCGTCATGGTGCTGGTATCGCTGATCCTGCAGGGCTGGACGCTGGCGCCGCTCGCCCGGCTCCTGAAGCTGGTCCAGCCAAGGGCAAGCGGCGCGCTGGAGATCGTCGACATTGACCTCCACGAAAACGCCAAGCACGAATTATTGGTCTACCGCCTTGCCGAGGGCGCCCCGGTGCTCGACGGCGCGTCGATACCGCGCTGGGCCATCCCCTCGCTGGTGGTGCGCGACGGGCTTTCCATGCGGTATTTCTATGCCGGAAACCTGAAGGCCGGCGATTATCTCTATCTGTTCGTCATACCGGGCATGTCCTACCTGCTCGACCAGCTTTTCGCCGATCCGTCGCTTGCGGCAAACGCGGGAGAGGAGCCGCTGCTCGGCACCCAGGTGCTGCTGCCCGACCGCCCCCTGAAGGAGCTGCGTGCGATCGACCCGACGGTCGCGATACCGCCGGGGATCGAGGATATGCGGCTTGCCGACTACATGAAACAGGAACTCGGTGGCAAGCCGATCATCGCCGACCGGCTGCATCTCGGCCCGCTGGCTCTGATCGTGCGCGATGCCGATGCCGAGCACAATATTACCTCGATCGGGGTCTGGCGCGATGCCGCAAGCGAACGCCCTGAAGGGCCTCTCCGCTCCCTGAGCCGGTTCTTCGTCCGCCTGCGCCGCAGGGTGCGGCGATAGGCTTTTCATCGCCGCGACATTGCCGAGCGGGCGGTTTTTGAATAGGACTCCATTCGTTGATTTCAGTGACTTGTCTGCAGCCAGACATCAAGACGAGCCACAGCCAAACCCGCGCCCTTCCCCGGGGCGCCGCAACACGCAAGAGGACGACCCATGCCCGCCTTCAAGACCCTCGACGATCTGCCCGACATCAACGGCAAGCGCGTCCTTGTGCGCGTCGATCTGAACGTGCCTTTCAGCGACGGCCGGGTGACCGACGCGACCCGGATCGAGCGCGTCGCGCCGACGATCATCGAGCTCTCCGACAAGGGCGCCAAGGTGATCCTGATGGCCCATTTCGGCCGTCCCAAGGGGCAGGTCGTGGCGGACATGTCGCTTAAGCCGATCGTCCACGCCGTTGAGGAAGTGCTCGATCACGCCGTAGCATTTGCCGATGACTGCGTCGGCGAACCCGCCGAAAAGGCGATCGCGGCGATGACCGCCGGTGATATCCTGCTGCTCGAAAACACCCGCTTCCACAAGGGCGAGGAAAAGAACGACCCCGATTTCGTGGCCGCCCTTGCCGCAAACGGCGATGTCTACGTCAACGACGCCTTCTCCGCCGCCCACCGCGCCCATGCCTCCACCGAGGGGCTCGGCCACCACATGCCGGCCTATGCCGGCCGCACCATGCAGGCCGAACTCGAGGCGCTGGAAAGCGGTCTCGGCAATCCGAAGCACCCGGTCGTGGCGATCGTCGGCGGCGCCAAGGTCTCCACCAAGATCGACCTTCTGGAAAACCTGATCGACAAGGTTGACGCGCTGGTGATCGGCGGCGGCATGGCCAATACCTTCATCGCGGCCAAGGGCATCGATGTCGGCAAATCACTGTGCGAGCACGACCTTGCCGATACCGCCCGGACCATCATGGCAAAAGCCGAAAAGACCGGTTGCGCGATCGTGCTGCCCGTCGATGGCGTCGTCGCCGGCGAGTTTAAGGCCAATGCCGAAAACGAAACCGTCGCAATCGACGCGATCCCCGCCGACAAGATGATGCTCGATGTCGGCCCGCAATCCGTCATGACCATCAATGAATGGATCGAGAAGGCCGCAACCCTGGTCTGGAACGGCCCGCTCGGCGCATTCGAGATCGAGCCCTTCGACGCCGCCACCGTTGCCGCGGCAAAGTTCGCAGCCGAGCGCACCAGGGCGGGCAAGCTGACCTCGGTTGCCGGCGGCGGCGACACCGTCTCGGCCCTCAACCACGCCGGCGTCAAGGATGACTTCAGCTACGTCTCGACAGCCGGCGGCGCCTTCCTCGAATGGATGGAAGGCAAGGTTCTGCCGGGCGTGGAGATATTGAAGAAGTAGTGTCTGCCGCCCGCCTTTTCGGGATGGGACACGAAACTGGCCATCCTCGGAAGGCCGGCCTCAGGCCTGCTGACCAAGCTGCAATTTCAGATTTTTTGATCTTCGCTGATCGCACCCACAGGCGTCATGCTCGGGCTTGACCCCAGCATCCATACGGCACAAACCATTGATCAGAATGGTGTTTTTGAGGCTGAGCGCTCCGGCCTGGATCCTCGGGTCAAGCCCGAGGATGACGCAGAACTGGATGGCGAGCCCCTGTCAACATGAAGAAGCCGGCCTCCTCGGAGGCCGGCTTCTTCATGCTCGTCTGACGCCGCCTAGAACGTCTGCGTCACGGATACCTTGAATGTCCGGCCGGGCTCGGAATAGAAGCGCTCCGGCTGGGTCATGTCGGTGTCCTGAAGGTCCAGCGCGTTGTAGTAGGTCTGGTCGAACAGGTTGTAGACGCCGGCCTGGACCAGCAGGCCCTCGAACTGCTCCGGCGACCACCATGCGGTGACGTCGACGATGCCGTAGCCGGGCGCCTTGAACTCGGCGGTGGAACCATCCGGCACCTTGGCCGAAAGAATCCAGTTGGCGTTCGCGCCCCAGGTCTCGACATTGTAGCCTCCGCCGATCACCGCCTTCAGCGGCGCGACCGAACCGAGAATTTCGTTGGTATCCATGTTCCAGCCGCGCGCGAAGGCGAGCGAGGCGTGCATGTCCCAGTCATTGAGGAACGTCTTCTGGTAGCTGGCCTCGATACCGGCGATCTCGACATTGTCGATGTTGACGGTCTGGGTGATGCCGAGCGGATAGAGGCCGGCGGCAAAGCCGAGGTCGAGCGGATCGACCGACTGCGTGTCGATGAAATCCTTGTAACGGCTGTAGAAGGCCGAGACCCGGCCGCCATCGTCATCATCGCCGAAATTCGCGCCGAGTTCCACGCCCCAGCTCGTTTCCGGCTCGAGATCGGGATTGCCGATCCTGAGGTAGCTGCCCGGCGCACCGTAGTCGACGTAGAGCTCGCCGGGCGTCGGCGCGCGGAAGGCGGTCGAAATCTGGCCGTAGAGCTGGGTGAAGTCGTTGAGCTCGTAGGTGGCAAGCAGCTTCGGCGAAATCCGCCAGTCGCTCTGGCCCTCCGGCAGGCCGTTATAATTCGGGTTGTCGCGGTAGCCGGCGGTTTCCTGCGGATCATACTGATACCAGTCGAAACGAACGCCGGGGGTCAGCGCGAAACCACTGTCGCCGAACACGATCTCGTCATGGGCGTAGAGGCCCAGAACATAGCCGTCCACATCAGGCGTGTCGGCCTGGTTGGTGTGCAGGAAGCTGCAGGTGCTGAACGGAGCGAACGGCCCGGGACCGCAATTGTCGACGCCGCTCGAATACTGGCTGGTCTGCGAATAGTAGAAGTCGCCGCCGAGCGTGAAGGTATGCAATAGCGAGCCGGTGTCGATGCTTTTCTCGGCCCAGCCCGACCAGCCGTAGCGTTCCTCGTCGGTCTTGGATGTACGCGAATATTCGCCAAACGGCGGTGCGCCGCGCGATGGCAGGCGGATGCCGGAGGTGCCGCTCTCGCGCTCGCTCTTCAGCCAGTAGAAGGTGCTGAAGGCCTGGTCAATCAGACCGTCATCGGCGATGGCGTTGTAATTGTAGTCGATCGAGATGCGGTCGCGGTGTTTGTCTTCGGTGCCATCCCAGTTGTCCAGCGCATAGGTCGAGCCCTGATCGGTCAGAAGCTCGATATCCTTGTCGCGGTCGTAGCGCTCCACCGTCAGGCCGATGGTATGGGCTTCCATGATGTTCTGGCGGATCTTGAACAGCAGGTTGTTTTCGTCGAAGGTCGCCGGGTTCGGTTCGCTGCGGGTCGCACCGTAGCCGCCGACATCGCCCTGGTTGTCCATTTCATGACCGGTGGCGATGTCGCCCTGGAACAGAAGCGCGGTACCGCCCGATTGGATGGCGAACGCGCCCTCGCCGTCCATGCTGTTATCGGCGCTGTCATAGGTGAAGCCGATACGGCCGCCATAGCCCTTGTCGGGATCGATCAGGTCTTCGGGCTCAAGGGTTCTGAGCACGACCGTGCCGCCAAGCGAACCGCTGCCGGACCGCGAGCTGTCGGCGCCGCGCACGATGTCGATCGTCGCGATCGAATCGAACGAGAAGGCATCTCCGCCGCCGCTGGCGTCCGAACGCGCGGTGTCATCGAGATAGGGAATCTGGATGCCGTCGATGACGGTCGAAACGCGCGGGCCCTGCATGCCGCGAATGTTGACCGAGCCGGAATCATCGCCGACGAAGGTCACGCCCGGCTCCAGAATGCGGGTGTAATCGTCAAAATCGGTGACGATGTTCTGGTCGAGATCCTCGCGCGTCGTCTCTGTGGCAAGCGGGGTATCGGCGATCCCCTCCTTGCCGCCTGTTGTCGTCACGCTGACGGGGGAAAGCACGGTCGTCTGGGTGTTGTCCTGAGCCAAAGTGGCCGTGGCGCTTACAAGGGTGGCCAGAGCCGTGCACGATGCCAAAATCCGCGAAATACGCATCACCGAATCCTTCTTTTTCATTGAAGAACCTGGCTGGCTTGCGAACGGCATGGCGTACTGGCTGGCTGGGCATTTTCCGGCGGTCGCCGGTGTTGGACTATCCGCTATAAAACATGACTATAACTGTCAAGATAAATTGCCCGGCTTTTGACACATTTGCGACGCCTGTGCCGGATATGCGTCATCACAGCTTTTGTGCGGCCGAGAACCCGGCTATGATGGGTCAGGGCGAGTGAGGACGACCGGATGAACAAAAAGCGTCACGCGCGCCGGGTTGCGGCCGCTGTCGGCATGCTGGTGCTGACCAGCGGTATCTATCTCGGCGGGCTGCAGGCAAGCGGCAATTTTCACGAGGTCAAGGCGGGCGAGTTCTATCGCTCGGCGCAGCCCAGCGCGGACGCGCTTTCGCGCTATATCGACCAACACGGCATCAGGACCGTGATCAACCTGCGCGGCGCGAGCCCCGGCCGGGGGTGGTATGATGACGAGATCAAGGTGAGCGCGGCCAAGGGCGTCGAGCATATCGATTTCCCGATGTCGGACCGCGCCATATTGTCGCCGGAGCGCAGTATGGAATTGCTGGCGCTGATGCGCGATGCGCCGAAACCGATCCTGATCCACTGCAAGGCGGGCGCCGACCGCACCGGGCTAGCATCCGTGATCTATCTCCAGCAGCTCGGCGGCGTTGATGAGGAAACTGCCGAATGGCAGCTTTCCCCGCTTTACGGCCACATCGCCCTGCCCGGCATCGGGCCTTATGCCATGGACACAAGCTGGGAAGATCTCGAGAAAGTTTTCGGCCTCGATAGCTGAGGGCGTTCCCTACGGCGCAAACCGCGACCGCTCCTCCTTGAACCGCCGCGCCAGAAACCCGCGAATCAGCGCGATTCGGGCGAGACTGCCGGTATCGGGGTGGGAGAGAAGGTGATAGGCGCGGCGGAAATTGACCTCAGGCAGAATGCGCACCAGCCCCTCGGTGTCGCGTGCCACGAAATCATGCAGGATGCCGATGCCGATACCCGCCCTCACCGCCTCCATCTGGCCGGCGACGCCGGCGCAGCGGAACTGCCGGCCGGCAAAGCGCGCCAGATGCCCGGCATAATTCAGCGACGAGGCATAGGCATAATCCTCCACCCCGGTGACGACGACATGGTCGGCAAGCGCCTCCTCGCTTTCAGGCATGCCGTGCTGGCGGAGATAGGATGAAGCGGCATAAACGCCGAGCGTGTAATCCGTAAGCCTGGAGACCACCAGCCGGCCCTCCGCCGGCGGATCGAGTGTGATCGCAAGATCCGCCTCGCGCTTCGACAGCGAGAATGTGCGCGGCAGAGGCACAAGCTCGACGATCAGGCCGGGATGCTCTTCCTGCAGGCGTCCGAGTTCGGCGGCGAGAAAATAGGTGCCGAGCCCGTCCGGCGCGCCGACCCGCACCGTGCCGGAGAGGCTGGCGCCGCGCGCCCTGGTATCTTCCGCTATGCCCAGGATTTCCGTTTCCACCCGCTCGGCCACCGCCAGCAGCCGTTCGCCCGCTTCCGTCAGCGTCGAGCCGGAGGGGCGGCGTTCGAACAGCGGTTCGCCGAGCGCCTCCTCCAGCGCGTTCAGCCGGCGGGAGACCGTAGCGTGGTTGAGCCCGAGCGCCTGCGCCGCGGCAAGGATCTGCCCCCGTCGCGCCACCGCCAGAAAGACCCGCAGGTGATCCCAATCCATGCACCCGTCCTATAATTTCCGCACAATGGATTTTAGAATTATCGTGTTTCTTTGCAGAAATGAATAGGCGATAGTGTCGGGACAAACAGCATTGATCTTTCCCGTTGAAGGCAGGGAAATTGCATTTGGCCATGCGGCTTGCTCCAATACTCTCTCCCGCTTGCGGGAGAGATGCCCCGAAAGGGGCAGTGAGGGTGAAGCAGCATTTCAAACCGTGAGGGCCTCCGTGGGGAGAAACTCCCCCCTCACTGTCGCTGTCG
>NZ_DEPM01000023.1:7865-31205 GCF_002358775.1 Martelella sp. UBA3392 | reverse complement strand
GGCCGCATCTCGCCGGACGTTCAGGCCAACTACCTGGCCTCCCCGCCGCTGGTCGTCGCCCATGCGCTGGCCGGCACGGTGAGGAAGGACCTGACCACCGAGCCGCTCGGCGAGGACAAGGACGGCAACCCGGTCTACCTCAAGGACATCTGGCCGTCGTCAAAGGAAGTGCAGGAGACGATCGAGAAATACGTCACCCGCGAACTCTACGAGACCAAATATGCCGACGTCTTCAAGGGCGACGAGAACTGGCAGGCGGTTCAGATCCCCGACGGCCAGACCTATGCCTGGGACGACAACTCGACCTATGTCCAGAACCCGCCTTACTTCGTCGGCATGGGCAAGACGCCAACGGCTGTTTCCGACATCAAGGATGCCCGCATCCTCGGTCTCTTCGGCGACAAGATCACCACCGACCACATCTCTCCGGCCGGTTCGATCAAGGCGCAGTCGCCTGCCGGCGAATATCTGATGGGCCAC
Source organism: Martelella sp. UBA3392 (assembly GCF_002358775.1). NCBI lineage: Bacteria > Pseudomonadati > Pseudomonadota > Alphaproteobacteria > Hyphomicrobiales > Aurantimonadaceae > Martelella > Martelella sp. UBA3392. Next base: position 30,725 of record NZ_DEPM01000023.1, on the reverse strand, counting down.
GATGTGGCGGTTGCCGACTTCAACCAGTACGGCACGCGTCGCGGCAATCATGAAGTGATGATGCGCGGCACCTTCGCCAATATCCGCATCCGCAACCACATGCTCGGCCCGAACGGCAAGGAGGGTGGCTACACCATCCACTATCCGTCCAAGGAAGAGATGTCGATCTTCGATGCGGCGATGGAATACAAGAAGGAAGGCGTTCCGCTCGTCATCTTCGCCGGAGGCGAATATGGCAACGGCTCCTCTCGTGACTGGGCGGCCAAGGGCACCAACCTGCTCGGCGTGCGCGCCGTGATTGCCGAGAGCTACGAGCGTATCCACCGCTCCAACCTCGTCGGCATGGGCGTCATCCCGTTCACCTTCGAGGATGGCGCGACGTGGGAAAGCCTCGGCCTGAAGGGCGACGAGACCGTCTCGATCGAAGGCCTCGCCGACATCAAGCCGCGCGAGAAGAAGATCGCCAAGGTCACCTTTGCCGATGGCACGGTCAAGGAGGTCCCGATCCTCTGCCGGATCGACACGCTCGACGAACTCACCTACGTCAACAATGGCGGCATCCTGCAAACGGTGCTGCGCGACCTGGCGGCGTAAGGCTGAGGCCATTAATGGAAGTGAAGACCGGGCGGCGCGAGCTGCCCGGTCTTCATGCTGACAAAGCACCAAGCTTTGACCATCGTGTGTCATCGGCCCTTCGTTCTTGCGTCATGCTCGGACTTGATCCGAGCATCCAGGCGGCTTAAGCCTCTGAATTAGCAAAGATTTATAGTGGGCCCCTGCCGGGCGGCCTGGATCCTCGGGTCAAGCCCGAGGATGACCCGGAATGTGGGAGACGTTTGACAGAAGACTGAGGCGGGCGATGCGAACCGCCCGGTTTTTTATCGTCAGGCTCTCTCGACGTAGCGGACCGCCCCGGCATTGATAAAACAGGCCTTGTCGAACAGGCCGAGATCGAGCGCATTCGGCAACCGCAGGTCGGAAAGGGTCGGAAAGGCCCGGTTCGTCGCCTCGAAACGACGGTCGACCTGGGCGACGAACACGAAAATATGGCCGTGGCGGCGGGCATGGGCGCGCAATACCCGGATCTGCTGGTCAAGCGGCGGGTTTTCGCGCCGCTGGTCCAGAAGTTGCAGATAATCGATCACCGCGAACGTGCCGGCCGGCGAAGCGGCAAGGCGTGTTGTCACATAGTCCGCCGAAATCCTGTCATTGTCGTCGAACATGAACCGGCCCTCATCCGGCGTCCGGTTCAGGGCTCGGAAATGACGCAGCATGCCGACTGCCGTCTCCTCCAGCGAGAAGAAAAAGGCGCGGTGGCCGGCGCGCGCGGCATTCAGCGCGAGTTCGAGCGCCAGCAGCGTCTTGCCCTGACCGGGACGCGCCGCCGACAGCAGCAGATCGCCCGGCGCGAGCTTCTCATAGATGCCGTTGGCGGAACGGGCCGAGGGAACGGAGGCGGCAAGCGCGCTCCAGCTTTCAAAGCCTTCCTGGATCGCCAGGCGGTCCAGCGCACGATTGAGCGGAATGTCTTCCGCGCGGGCCAGTTTCCTGGCGCTATGTTTCAGCCGGTAAACGGGTCGGGAGAGTTTCATGGATCAAACCTTCCATCCCGGACGACGGTGCAATCCCTCCTTATGCGATGGTCCGGACAGACGGTTTCATCGTGAAGCTCGGCACGTCAGGTGCTTTCCCGAATGGAGGGGGGCGGCGCGAGCGGCGCGCGATACGCATGATAGCTGCAAATCCGATTCGGCAAAAGCGTGGATCAAACGGACCATTTCCCTCCAGAGCGGCGGAACGTTGTCCGGCCACCGGCGTTCACCCGATAACACCTGAAAAGCGCACCACCCGCGGAGCACCACGTGAGCGACAGCACCGAGCAAGACCCTCAATCGCTGAGCGGCATCACGAAAGAGGCGCTGGACCATGCCGATGGCGCGCGGGTTTCGGTGGACGACATGCTGTCAACCTTCGGTTCGGCCTCCTTCGTGCCGCTGCTTATCCTGCCGTCGCTACTGGTGATGTCGCCGCTCGGCGGCGTTCCGGGGCTTTCCTCGCTGTTCGGCATCATGATCGTGCTGATCGCGGTCCAGGGGCTGGTCGGCCGGAACAGCATCTGGCTGCCCGGCCTCATCCGCCATCGCTCGATCGAACGCGACAAGGCAGCCAAGGCGATGAAAAAGATCTTGCCCGTCACGCGCTTCATCGACCGCCATTCGCACAGGCGGCTCTCCTTCCTGTTCCGCAGCCCGCTTGATCGCATTCTGCCGCTTGCCTGCGTGCTCGCCGGCGCGCTGATGCTGGTTTTAGAACTGGTGCCGTTCGCCTCCGCCTTTCTGGGCCTCGCGGTCACGCTGATCGCCTATTCGATGCTCAGCCGCGACGGACTGTTCGCGGTGCTCGCGGCCATTCCGATTGCTGGGGCCCTGTGGGTCGGCAAGACCGTGATCCTGTAACCTCACACGCGTTTTTCACCCCATCGTGACTTTCCGTTGATTCTGTATGGCGCTAGATTGGCCGCCATGTTTGATACGCGTTGGCCGACATGCCGACGTAGCGATTGTAAAACCGGTGAAGGCTCCTGCCGTGCTGAAGCAGACGATCATATCGGCCGCCGTTCTCGCGGCGTTCGCCGCCGCCACGGCGCATGCCGGCAAAATAGAAAAGCCGCTCGGCGTGGTGGAACTGTTCACCTCCCAGGGCTGCTCCTCCTGCCCGCCCGCCGACAAGGCCGCGGCAACGCTTGCCGATGACGGCGATGTGATCGTGCTCAGCTACCATGTCGACTACTGGAACTATCTCGGCTGGACCGACACGATGAGCAGCCCGGAAAACACCAAGCGGCAGTATGATTACAGCGCCGCGATGGGCCGCTCCGGCGTCTACACGCCGCAGGCCGTGGTCAACGGGCGGGCCGAGATGGTCGGCACCAGCCTGGACAAGCTGCGGGCGACGCTTACCGATCTCAAATCCGATGACAAGGGCCTGACCGTGCCGGTCAGCCTGCGCAAATCCGGCGATGAGGTGATCATCGATATCGGCAGCGGCAAGGGCAAGGCCGATGTGCTGGTGGTCTATTTCAAGAGCCGCGAGCAGGTCGCGATCAAGGACGGAGAGAATGAAGGCCGGACCATCGACTACCGCAATATCGTCACCGATGTGCAGACGGTGGGCATGTGGCACGGCGAGGCCACCAAGGTCACGCTGCCGGCCCGCGTGCTGGAGCCGCGCGAAAGCGACGGCTGCGCGATCCTGCTGCAGGCCACCGACACAGACGGCAATCCCGGTGCGATCTTCGGCGCGACGATGGTGACCGCGGACTGAGCCGCCATAACCGCGCCCGAAAAACCGGAAAAGCCGCCGCTCCAGCACTTTCCGACCCGCGGAAAGCGCAAAATTAACAACTTCTTTACCATGTTGCGCGAATCCTTGTGCCAGGACTTTTGATGCGGTTCTGCGCGCCGGGGGATTGCGCGCAGCCGCCAACATTTTGGGGCAGCGGTATGGCGCAGGCGCGGATGGCACAGGAGAGGGCAGAGGCAAGACCCGGTCTCGACGCGCTCAGCCAGACGATCGAAGGCCTCGAGGCGCGGCTTTCCGAAATGATGGAAGCCCGCGCATCCGGCATGGCTCCGCGCGGGCCTGCCAGATCGCCCGACTACCGCGATCGCGCTCCGCGCGAGCGCCGCCTGCCGGCCGAGCCCGCCAATGCCCGTCTCGACGCCGAACTGCGCGACATTTCCCGCACGCTGAAGGATCTCCGCCAGTCCGTGCGCGACGATTTCACCGCGAGCCTCAGGGACGAGCTCGCCGGCCTGCACACCATGCTCTCCCAGATCGAGCGCCAGACCGATACCCGCGACATAGACGACGACACCCGCAGCGAGCTGCTGCGGATTTCCGAGGGCGTCGACTGGCTCTTGAGCAATGCCGCCGCCGATGACGACAGCCGGCTGATGGCCGAGTTCGATCATCTGCAATCGCTGCTGCGCGGCCTTGCCGATGCCAAGAGCGTTGCCCGCCTGGAAAGCCGTTTCGACAATCTCGAACGCCAGATCGCGCCCTTCGATTCGGCCCGGCTCGATCTCGAACTGACGGCGCTGGCGCGCGGCCTCGACGACGTGCGGCGTTTTCTTGAGTCCGATGATAGCGGCCACAGTCTTCAGGAGATCGAAGCCCGGATGGCGGGGCTTGCCGAAGCCATGGAGGTGCTTTCTGCGCGCATTCCCGCTTCCGGCGACCGGCTCGACGGCCAGATGCACGCAATCGAGCGCCGCATCGACGATATCGACCGCAATTTGGAACGGATCGGCCGCCGCCAGAGCGAGGTCCCGCGCGACCCGGCGGTGGAGCGGCTCGAAGCCCGCCTCGGCGACCTTTCGAACGCCGTTGCCGCCGTCGACTGGCAGATGCGCGACCAGAGCACCAAGCAGGCGACGCTTCTGGAAAACCTCGACGCGGTTGCCCGCCGCATCGAAAGCCATAACAGCGCCGATGCCCATACCAGGCTCGAAGCCCGCATCGAGGCGCTTGCAGGCGCGGTCGAGCGGATCGGCAGCGAGCGCAATACGCTCGGCAAGGCCGTCGCCACGCTTTCCGACAAGGTCGGCGATATCGACCTGACAAGCCTTGAGCGCAGGATCTCGGCGAAGCTGGACAGTGTCGGCGCGGGTGGACTGAGCGAGGCCGATCGTCGCGAAATCAGGGACCAGATCGGCCACCTGGAAGACCTGATAGAGAGCCGTGATCCCCGCGCGATCGAGGATGCGGTCAACCGGCTCAACGACAATATCGCCGAGCTCGACCTCAAGGGCGCCGAGCGCCGCCTTGCGCAGAAGATCGAAACCGCCGGCTCGGATAGTTTCAGCGCCCATGACCGGCGCGAGCTGAAGAGCCAGCTTGCGAACCTCGCGACGCTGATCGAGAACAGGCGCGGCATCGAGCCGGCAGCGCTCGAAGACGCCGTCTCCCGCATCACCGGCAAGATCGGCCAGATCGACTTTTCCGCCGCCGAACGCCGGCTCGCGGCCCAGATTTCCGCCATGCCGGTCGCAGGTGCCGACCCCGAACTGCGCCAGAAGATCGAGGCCAATCTTGTCGCCGAAAGCCGGGTGGCCGAGCGTCTGGACGCACTCGACATCGCCGGCATCGAGGAGCGGCTGTCGCGCAAGATCGCTGCCGTGGAGCAGAACGGCGCGGAAAGCCGCCTCTCGGCGCAGTTGACGGCGCTTGCCAACCGACTGGAGGAGAGCCGCCGCGACAAGAGCGGCCCCGAACTGCAGAAGCTCGAGCGCCAGATCGCCGAACTCACCACGCTGATGAACCGGCCGGAACCGAAATTGCCGATCGGCGAGCTCGAGGAGCGGATCGGCGCGCGCATCGAGGCGCTGTCGGCCAGCAATGACGATCTGGTCATCGAGGCCGCCCAGCATGCCGCGGAAGAAGCGCTGAAGAATTTCGAAGCCGGACGCAAGGGCGAGAGCGACGAGCATATCGAAATCATCAAGGGTCTCGCCGCCGATCTGAAGGCGCTGCGGGTCCCGGCCAATGCCGACCAGGACAAGGCCAGCGCGGGCCTTCACGACACATTGAAGACGATCGCGAGCCGTCTCGATGCCATGCCCGGCGTCAAGACCCCGGAGGTCCCGGACCCCGCCGGGACGCCGGAAGCGCGCGAGAAGCCGCTGCCGCGTCCGCAGGTTCAGCCGTCCGCCCCCCTTGGCCCGCCGTCGTTTGAAACCCGTTTCAACGCTGGTTCTTCCGGCGCGAAACCGGAGGAAGACGGTAGCCAGGACGTTCTGGATATCCTGTCGCGGGTGCGCGCGGGACAGAAGAATGACGCGATGCCGAGCCACGGTCCGGTTCTGCCGGTGCATGAACGCCCGGCGGCGGAGAGCCGGAAAGGCGCGCGCTCCAAGCCCGCCGGCGTCATCAGCGAAGGCCTCGGCCCGCGCACGCCACGCGCCGACCTGATCGCCGCGGCACGCCGCGCGGTCCACACGGCGGTCGAGGAAACCGGCGAACCGGAACAGACCGAGACGGCCGAGCCGCCCAGGGACAGGTTTTCCCGCCGCCCGGTCTATCTCGCCGGCGGCGCGATCCTGCTTGCGATCCTGGCCTATCCGCTGCTGACCGGCATGGGCCGCGACCGCGACGCCATTCTCCAGGCGGCGCAGTCGCTCGACGCCGCAACGATCAGGCGTGAAGCGCCTGCGTCCGCGCCGGTCAAGGTCAGCAACGTCGCGCCCGAGCGCGCGCCGGCCACGATCGACCTGACCATGACGCCCGTGGTCAAGAACAATTTCGCGCCAGAAGAGGTTGCGAGCGCGCCAGTGCGCGCCTTCAGCATGATCGAAACCGACAATGTGGTGACCGGCAGCATCGAGCCCGATGCGACCACGGACGCCGCCCCGTCGCCCGTGGCTGAAAAGCTCAAGAAGGCGGCTGCCGCGCTTGAAGACAAGGCGGAAGAAGCGGTGGAGACCGCCGCGGTGACCACACGGGATGTACTTGACGTGCTGAACGCGCCGGCAAAAGCGTCTCCCGACGCGGTTGAAGCGAAAATGCCCGTGGCCAGCGCGCCGCCGGCAGAGACCCCGCCCCGGCAGACCGAAGCCGCCGCAATGGCCTCCGAAACCGGTTTCCGGCCGATCACGGCCGATCTGCCGGCCGGCCTTGAAACCAAGCTTCTCGCCGATGCCGCCAAGGCCGGCGATCCGGCGGCGCTTTACGAGATCGGCCTGCGCTATCTCGATGGACTGGGCTTCAAGCAGGATCTCTCAAAGGCCGCCTTCTGGTTCGAACAGGCGGCCGAGCGCGGCTCCGCTCCCGCCGCCTTCCAGCTCGGCAGCCTCTACGAGAAGGGCACCGGGGTTGACGAGGACGCGGGCAAGGCCGTGTCGCTTTATCGCGAAGCCGCCGAAAAGGGCAATGTCAGCGCCATGCACAACCTCGCCGTCATGCTCGCCAATGGCGCGGACGGCGGCAAGCCCGATTTCACCGAGGCGGCCGAATGGTTCCAGAAGGCCGCCGATCACGGCGTCGCCGACAGCCAGTTCAACCTCGCTATCCTGCATGCCCGCGGCGCCGGCGCCGATGCCGATCTCGTGCAGTCCTACAAATGGTTCGCCGTCGCCGCCAGGGAAGGCGATGCCGAGGCCGCGAAGCGCCGCGACGAGGTGGCCGAAGCGCTCGGCGATGCCGATCTCAACCGTGGCCGCGAACTCGCCGAAAACTGGAAGGCCGAGCCGCTCGATGACGCCGCCAACCGCCTGACAAGCCCGAAAGAGTGGACCCCGGCTGACCTCGTCGCCGCCAGCGCACCCGTCGACAAGGAAACCGTGGTGCGCGATATCCAGACCATCCTCAACAAGAACGGCTACGATGCCGGAGCCGCAGACGGCGTGCTCGGCACCAAGACCGATGCCGCGATCAAGGCGTTTCAGAAGGCAAACGGCTTTGCGGCGGACGGCGCGATCACGCCCGAACTGGTAAAGGCATTGCTGGCCCGCAACAGCGCCTGAAAAGAATTGCAATATCACGGCTTTGCGAATTGACTTGCAGGGCTTTGAGTCGCAGAAAGAAAGCATTCTTAAGAAGGCTGGATTCAACATCCGGCCCAAATGCTATTGGGGACACGCGTGTCGATCTACCTGCCGATTGCCGAACTTTCGGTCAATATTTTCGTGATACTCGGCATGGGCGCGGCAGTGGGTTTCTTATCGGGCATGTTCGGCGTCGGCGGCGGGTTTCTGATCACGCCGCTTTTGATATTCTACCACATCCCGCCGGTGGTGGCGGTCGCGACCGGCGCAAGCCAGGTTGTCGCTTCCTCGGTCTCCGGCGCGCTCACCCATTTCCGGCGCGGCACGCTGGATATGAAGCTCGGCACGGTGTTGCTGACGGGCGGTATTGTCGGCGCGACCGTCGGCATATGGCTGTTCTCGATGTTGCGCGATCTCGGCCAGCTCGACCTGGTGATCTCGCTGCTCTACGTCGTGCTGTTGTCGTCGATCGGCGCGCTGATGCTGGTGGAGAGCATCCGCGCGATCAGGCGCAGCTCCAAGCAGCAATCCGTTTCGCTGCGAAAACCGGGCCAGCATAACTGGGTTCATCGCCTACCGATCAAGATGCGCTTCAAGAAATCGAAGCTCTATCTCAGTGTCATTCCGGTGTTCACGCTCGGCGGCATGATCGGCGTGCTCACCTCCTCGCTCGGCGTCGGCGGCGGCTTCATCATGGTGCCGGCGATGATCTATCTCCTGCGCATCCCGACCAATATCGTGGTCGGCACGTCGCTGTTCCAGATCATCTTCGTTTCCGCCTACACCACCGTGATACAGGCTACGACCAACTATTCGGTCGATATCGTGCTTGCCACGCTCCTGATGCTGTCGAGCGTTGTCGGCGCGCAATATGGCGTGCGCGTCGGCCAGAAGCTCAAGGGCGAGCAGTTGCGCGCGCTGCTGGCGATCCTGATCCTCGCCGTCGGCATCCGCCTCGCCTTCGGTCTGGTCGTCACGCCGAGCGATCTGTTCTCGGTCGTCTTCGAGGGGTCGCCGCAATGATCAAAAAAACCGCCCTCCTTCTCCTCGCCGCCCTTGTTGTCCCCGCCGCAGCCCTTGCCCAGGTGCCGCAGCAGGAGACGCTCGAGATCGGCACCTCGACCAACCAGATCGCGATCACCTCGGATTTCTCCGGCGCCGATCTGACCGTGTTCGGCGCGATCAACGATGCCGACCCGATGCTGCTTTCCAAGGGCGCCTACGACATCGTGGTGATCCTCGAAGGCCCGAAAGCCGAGGCCGATGTGCGCCGCAAGGAGCGCGTCTTCGGCATCTGGGTCAACCGCGAGACGGTCACCTTCGAGCATGTGCCGCGCTCTTATTCGATCTCGAGCACGCGGCCGCTGGATGAGGTGACCACGCCGCAGGCGCTCAATTCGGCCGGCATCGGCGTGTCGCATCTGCGGATTTCGCCCGTCGGCTATTTCGGCGATGCCAGCGACGTCGCCACCTTCCGCGAGGCGATGCTGCGGCTGAACGCCACGGAAGCGCTTTACGACAGCGAGCCGGACGGGGTGTCCTTCGTGTCCAACAGCCTGTTCAGGGCGAGCCTCAGGCTTTCGGTGAACATTCCCCAGGGCACCCACACGGTGCGCGCCTATCTGTTCAAGAACGGTCGCCAGATCGCCACCGAGACCCTGCCGCTGAAGGTCGTGAAGACCGGGCTGGAAGCCCGGCTCACGGTGGCCGCCCACGAATATCCGCTGTTCTACGGCCTCGGCGCGGTGGCCATCGCGCTGTTTTCGGGCTGGTTCGCCAGCGTTATTTTCCGCAAGAGCTGATCTAGATCTCTTCTTCAACAAGGCGGGCGAGCGTGCTGCGGCCGAGCGCCGCCATGCCGGGATTGCTCGCCTCGTAATACCAGACGAGCCCGATTGCCTGCGCAAACGCCCAGGCGGCGCCTCTTTGCCATTCGAGCGCGTCCGAGCCGAGGCTCTGCCTGATGCGCACCCGGCACGGTGCATCGAAGAGATGCCAGCACGCCACCAGGTCGAGCGCAGGATCGGCCGGCCCGAAGGCGCCGCCATCCAGCACGCCCGCAAGCCGGCCGCCCTTCACCAGCAGGTTGCCCGGGATCAGGTCACGATGGCTCATCACGTCGGGGCCGCCCGGCGGCAGCAGCCGCAATCTTTCCCACAGAGCCGAAAGCCGCGCGACATCGAGCAGGCCGCGGCTGTTTTCAAGGCAGGTCGAAATCCAGTCGTCGTGATCCGTCAGGCGGCCGCCCCGCCCGCGCCCGTCAAACTGCCGCCCTTTCGTATCCGCCTGCCTGAGCGATGCGATCAACCGCGCGATATCGTCGGCACATCCATCGGATCGGGCGAGCCCGGTGGGCGTCGCGACCGCGCCCGGCAGAAAAGAATGCAGCGTCCAGTACATCGGATAGGCGTCGCCAGGCCGGCCAAGGCCGAGCGGCTCCGGGCAGGGCACCGGACAACGGGCGGCCAGTTCGGCAAGCGCGCGCGCTTCGGCTTCAAGCCGGATGCGACACGCATCGGCTTCCTCCCTCCGCCTTGGAAAACGCGCCGCGATGTCTGGCCCGACGCGAAAGATCGCATGGTCCGTCCCGCCCGCAAGCGGGCTCACCGGCAGATCGCGATACCGGGGAAACTGGGCGGAGATCAGCGCGCGCGCCGCCGGGAGGCTGACCGGCACTTCATCGGCGTGCATCAGCAGCCAAGCGCTGCAAAGGGCAGCGAATAGACCCTGTCCGGGCCCAGCATGTGCACGTTGAGCAGCTTTCGATTGAACAGCCCGGAAAAGGCGCGATGGCGCAGGTCCAGCCCGCCGCGCGTGGTGGCGAAGGCCGGCAGCATCAGCCGCAGCTCATCGGCGGCGAAACAGGGGCGGCGGACGGATTTGCCCGGGCGGTGCAGCACGGCGGAGGGGTGGAGATGGCCGCAGATTTCCGCGCCGGCCCTGCGGGTCGGCTCATGGCAGAAAGTCAGTCCCTCGAAAGTCCAGACATCGAAGACCCGCCCCGGAAGCCCGCCGACGCCATCCGGGTCGTGATTGCCGTTGATCCACACCCAGTCGCAGTCTTGGGCCAGGGAAGCGAGCTTTTCACGGGTGTCCGCCGGCATTTCGCGCGCCCCGACACGATCGTGGAAATTGTCGCCGAGCGAGACCACGCGCGCGGGACGATAGCGAGTAATCACGGCCGCAAGCGCCGCAAGCGTGCGTCCGGTATCATAAGGCGGCAGGAAGAAGCCGCGCCGCGCATGGGCGGCACCACGTTCCAGATGGAGATCGGAGACGACGAGAAGGCCGAGTTCAGGGAAGAAGGCTGCTCCGGACGCATCGAACTGAACGGCATGGCCCGAAAACCGGCGTGCGCGGCCGGCCTGCCCTTCCCGTTCGATCGACGCCCGTACGTTCATTCGCCTGCCTCTTCATGCATCATTTCCGCCGCCTCGAGTGCCGCCGCCAGTTCGTCGGCGGCTTCCTGAAGCACGGCATCGCCGGCGCCGCCATTGACGCTTTCGCGACCGATTTCGAGCAACACCGGCACGGCCAGCGGCGAGACCCGCTCCAGCCGGTAGTGCACCAGATGGCCCTTGATTCGTTCCAGCATTGTGCCAAGCCGGGCGATGTCCAGCAAGCCGGCCGCCGCGTCCGCACGGGTCGCCTGCAACAGGATATGGTCGGGCTCGTGGCTTCTGAGCACGTCATAGATCAGATCGGCGGAGACCGTCATCTGCCGGCCGGTCTTCTCCTTGCCGGGAAAGCGCCGCTCGATCAGGCCGGCAATGGTGGCGCAGGTGCGGAAGGTGCGCTTCAGCATATAGCTTTCGTCGAGCCAGGCCTCGAGATCGTCGCCGAGCATGTCCTCGTCGAACAATTCCTTCAGGTCGAGCGTGCCATCGGCCAGCATCGCGCCGACATCCTTCAGCCCCCAGATCGCCAGCGAATAATCGGTGGAAACGAAGCCGGTGGGGGACGCCCCCATGCGCTCCAGCCGTCGGGTCAAGAGCATGCCAAGCGTCTGGTGCGCCAGCCGCCCCTCGAAGGGATAGGCCACCATGTAGAACCGGTTTTCGAGCGGAAAGGTCTCCACCAGCAATTCGCCGCGCTTCGGCAGGTGGGAGTGGAGCTGTTGCAGCGACAGCCATTCGCGCACAGGTGCCGGCAGCGCCTTGCGGCGTTCCGGATCGGCGAGCATCGCCCGTACGCCGTCTGCAAGGTAGGTGGACAGCGGAAACTTGCCGCCGGCATAGGCCGGTATCTTGGGGTCGGTATCGAAAGCGACCGAGGCCAGGCATTCATTCTCGCGAATGCCCTCGAAACGCAGCACCTTGCCGGAAAACAGGAAGGTGTCGCCGGGCCGCAGCATCTCGATGAAATATTCCTCGACCTCGCCCAGCGTCGGCCCGCCCCGCAGCGGCCCTCTGCGCTTTCCCGCCCTGACAAGCCTGATCTTCAGCATCGGCATCTCGACGATGGTGCCGAGGTTGAGGCGGTACTGACGGGCGACATCGGGATGGGAGATCCGCCAAAGCCCGTCCGCCATCTGGCGGATCTTGGCGTAGCGCTCATAGCTTCTGAGCGCATAGCCGCCGGTCGCGACGAAATCGACGACGCGGGCGAAGGTCTCGCGATCAAGCCCGGTATAGGGCAGCGCGGTGCGCACCTCGTCGAACAGCGCGTCGATCTCGAAGGGCTCGGCGCAGGCCATGCCGAGCACGTGCTGGGCCAGCACATCGAGCGCGCCCTCGCCGATCGGCGGGCTATCTTGCGCGCCGACATAATTGGCGTCGAGGGCGGCCTGGCATTCCATCACCTCGAACCGGTTGGCGGGCACCAGAATGGCGCGGCTCGGCTCGTCCATGCGGTGGTTGGCGCGGCCGATGCGCTGGGCAAGCCGGCTTGCGCCCTTCGGCGCGCCGATATGCATGACGAGATCGATATCGCCCCAGTCGATGCCGAGATCGAGGGTCGAGGTGGCGACGACCGCGCGCAGTTTGCCCGCCGCCATCGCCGCCTCCACCTTACGGCGCTGGCCGACATCGAGCGAGCCGTGATGCAGCGCGATCGGCAGGTTGTCGTCATTGATGCCCCATAATTCCTGAAACACGATCTCGGCCTGCGAGCGGGTGTTGACGAAGATCAGCGTCATCCGCCGCTGTTTCAGCTCCTCGTAGATATCAGGGGCGGCATAGCGCGCCGAATGGCCGGACCAGGGGATGCGCGCGGACGCCTTCAGAATGGTGATTTCCGGCCGCGCGCCGCCCGTGACCGTGATCAGCCCGGCATGGGGCGGATCGACCTCGCCGGTCTGCGCCACCAGCCAGCGCTGCAATTCCATCGGATCGGAGACGGTGGCGGAAAGCCCGATGGCGGTCAGGTCCGGCCGCAGCCGCCTGAGCCGCGCAAGCCCGAGCGAGAGCAGATGGCCGCGCTTGGAGGTGACCAGCGAATGCAACTCGTCGAAGATCACATAGCTGAGATCCTCGAAGAAACGGTCGGCATCCTTGCCGGCGAGCAGCAGCGCGAGCTGTTCCGGCGTCGTCAGCAGGATATCCGGCGGCTTCAACCGCTGGCGCTGGCGCTTGGCCTGGGGCGTATCGCCGGTGCGGGTTTCCATGGTGATGGCAAGACCGGTCTCGACGACCGGGCGCTCCAGATTGCGCGCGATATCGACCGCCAGCGCCTTCAGCGGCGAGATGTAGAGCGTGTGCACCCCGCGTGGCCTGAGACCGGGCTTTTGCGGTCCGCGCCGGTCAAGATCGGAAAGGGAGGGCAGGAAGCCGGCAAGCGTCTTGCCCGCGCCGGTCGGCGCGATCAGCAGCATGTCCTCGCCAGCGCCCGCGCGCGCCAGCAGTTCAAGCTGGTGCGGGCGCGGCTGCCAGCCATTCTCGGCGAACCAGCGGCGGAAGCGCTCCGGCAATGTTTCCGTTTCGTTCATGAGCGCAAAATGGCAATTAATAGCCGGGAACGCCAGCGGTTATTTCGCCGCATCACATCGCGATATAGCGATCCCGCCGGTGATTGATGGCGAGCACCAGATTGATGACCACCGCGCCGGCGACGGAACAGGCGATGATGAAGGGCGTTGCCACGAAGAACGACAACAGCAGCACGCAGCCGTCGAGCATCAGTTGCACATAGCCCGCCTTCCAGCCGAACCGGTCCTGCAGATAGAGCGCCAGAATGCCGAAACCGCCAAGGCTTGCCGAGTGGCGAAACAGGATCAGCAGCGCCGCCCCCACCAGAACGCCGCCAAACAGCGCGCCAATGAGCGGATCGGTCTCGCCGATCGATATGAAATCCGGCACCACCGCCGTCAGAACCGAGGTGAGCGCCACCGCCACAAAGGTCTTGAGGGTAAATCTCAGCCCCAGCCGCTTCCATGCGAAATAGTAGAACGGCAGATTGACGATGAAGAAGGCGAGGCCGAAATCAAGCGCGGTCGCATAGGTCAGCAGAAAGGCGAGACCGGCCGTGCCGCCGGTCAGCAGCCCGCCGGCCTTCAGCACCATCACGCCCAGGCAGGCAAGCATCGACCCCGCGATGATGCCCTGCGCATCCTCAAGCGCCGAATGGCTTTCGGAGGTCGAACTGACGATCCCGGCGAGAAATCGGTTTTCGGACAAGGCATCAAGCTCCAGACATGAAAAATCGGGACCGGACCGGCCCCGATAAGTCCATCGCTCAAATCGACGCGCGCGTCAAACCGGAGCGTCCGGTTGCGCGATTACACCACGTCATCCTGGTTGACGCGGCCGCCCTCGCCTTCCCAGTTCAGGATGCGGCGGGTTTCGCTGCCGGTGAATTTGAGGCGTATGCCGACGCCGCCCTCCTTCTCCTCGGGCAGGAAAATCACGCCGAGCGCTTCGAGCGTCATCTTCAGTTTCTCGACCGAATTGTCGCCCAGATCGGCTGTGCCGTTCTCGAACGCCTCGATCCGATCCTCCGCGATCCCGCTTTCGGCCGAAAGCGTCGGGCGGTCGATCCGGGCGAGAATGCGCGCGGCGTGGCAAAGTTCAGGCGTGAAGGTCATGGTCAGCCTCCTTTCGGTCTGTTGGACACGTTTGGAGGGTAAACGCGCATAACCGTGCGGGGGTTCCGTCCGCCGACATATCGGCAGCGTCAGGAGGACCGTTTGACCGCCAGAAACAGGATACCGGGAACCGGTTCGCCCGCATCCTTGCGCAGGGCCGCCCGTTCATGGCGCTCCAGCGCGAAACCGGCCTCAGACAACAGGCCCTCGACATAGGCGAAGGCGTGGGCGTAACGCAGCGACGGCAGGAGGGTATAGGCCTCGGCCTCCCCGCCATCCTCGACCGAAAACAGGAACAGGCCGCCGGGCGCGATCAGGGCCACGACATTCGCCATCAGGCTTTCAAGCGCGCCGAGATACATCAGCACATCGGCGGCCACGACAAGATCGGCGCGGTGATGCGCAAGCGCCGGCGAAAACAGCCCGCTTTCCCCCGGCGCAAGCAGAAGATCGGCCTGGGTGAGGTGCTGATACACCGCCTTCTCCTCCGCCTTGGCCAGCATGTTGGCCGAGAGGTCGAAGCCTTCGAGGCGGTCGACCCGCGCGCAAAAGGCAGCGCCCGAAAGGCCGGTTCCGCAGCCAAGATCGGCGCAGAGCCTGAAGCGGCGCGCTTCGCCCTCGCTCTTTTCCAGCAGCGCCGCAAGCCTTTCCGGCGCGTTGTAATCGAGCCGCTCGGTCAGCGCCGCGTCGAAATGATCGGCATAGGAATCGAACAGCGCCTCGACATAGCGACCCGGCGGATGGGCGGGCGGCTCGGACGCGCCGAGAACGGCAAGCTTCAGGCTGGCGGCAAACAGGTCGTCGTCGTCCTCGCCCTCGAGCTTTTCGAGCGTTGCGATCGCCGCCGTGACATCGCCGGCATGCTCGCGATAGGCGGCGAGCAGCGCGAGGCCCGCCGGCCAGTCCGGCACAAGCGCCATCGCTTGCTCCATCACCTCGGCGGCAGCGGCATGATCGCCGGCCTCGTCCAGCATGCGGGCATAATCGGCGCGGCGATCTGCAATCAGATCGCCCGAGGAAAGGGAAAGAAGGCTCATGTCTCGAAAACCGGTAGGGAACTGAGCGCCAATGTCGCTTTTCCATTCGAAAAGCAAGCGGAATCGCATCGCTGCTTTTTTCTTGAATGCGCCGCAAAGCGTCTTTATCTAGCCGGATAAAGGAGAGCGGCATGAGCAACGGTATAAACAGGTTTCTCGGCGGCACCGTGGTCGGCACCATCGTCCGCCTGCTGGTGGTCTCGCTGATCGTCGGCTTCATCCTGTCGGCGCTCGGCATCCATCCGCTCGACATCTATTACGGCATCATCGATTTCCTGCGAAACATCTGGAATCGCGGCTTTGCGGCCCTTGGCGAGGTCGGCCATTATTTCGTGCTGGGCGCGATCATCGTCGTGCCTGTCTTCCTGATCATCCGCATCCTGAGCTATCGCCGTTGACACAGATCGCCACCACCCGCCGCGTCCTCCTGCTGGGCGCGCTTGCCGCCGGCGTTGCCGCCTGCAGCCCGTTTTTCGGCAGCGACCTTCCGCGCGGCGATGTCGACAGCGAGGCGATGACGTCCACCTTCCTGCCCTGGGTCAATGAGCTGCGCGAAAGCCGGGGGCTTTCGAAGCTCTCCTATTCGCGCGCCTGCGAGCAGGCGGCGATCGATCAGGCAAGCCGCATGGCGCTGGCCGACAAGATGAACCACATCACCGGCGGCGAAAGCGTGCTGGCCCGGTTCAAGCGCATGGGGCTGCCGCTGCCGGCCGCCGAAAACATCGCCATGCAGCAGCGCACGCCCGAACGCGCCTTCCAGGCCTGGGTCAATTCACCGGGGCATTTGAAGAACATGTTGGGAAATTATTCCCATATCGGCGTCGCCCGCGCCGTCAGCCCGAATTCCGGCAACCAGCCCTTCTGGGCAATGTGCCTCAGCCAGTAAACGGTTTTGCAGCCCATTCCGCAACGCCGCTGTCGCGCAACTGGCGCAGCGAGCTTGCTCCGGCCTCGCGCATGGCGGCGATGATGGCCGTCAGGCTGTCCTCGATCAGCTGCGGCCCCTCATAGGTCATGCCGGAATAGATCTGCACCAGATCGGCGCCGGCGCGGATCTTCTCCACCGCCCGCGCACCCGAATTGACCCCGCCGACGCCGATGAGCGCAAGATCGGGGCCGAGGCGCTGGCGCATGCGGGCGAGAAGCGCGGTCGATCGCTCGAACAGCGGTGCGCCGGAAAGCCCTCCGGCCTCGCCTGCGAGCTTTTCTTCCCTGAGGCCCGCGCGCGACAGCGTGGTGTTTGAAACGATGACGCCGTCAAGCGCGCTGTCCAACACTTCGGCCACGATATCATCGACGCCTTCCTCCGTCAGGTCCGGCGCGATCTTCAAGAACACCGGCACCTTGCGGGCCGCCTTTTCCCGCGCCTCGGCGACCCTGCCGAGAAGCCGCGCGAGCTCCGCGCGCGCCTGCAGATCGCGCAGGCCCGGCGTGTTGGGCGAGGAGATATTGACGGTGAGGTAGTCGGCGAGCCCGGAAAACCGCGTAATGCCGGCAACATAGTCGGCGATCCGATCCTCCGACGTCTTGTTGGCCCCGATATTGACGCCGATGACGCCCGGGCCCGTCGACCCGTTGCGGCGCTCGAGGCGGGCGGCAAGCGCGTCGTGGCCATCATTGTTAAAGCCCATGCGGTTGATGACCGCCTCATCCTTCACCAGCCGGAACAGCCGCGGCTTCGGGTTGCCGGGCTGCGGGCGCGGCGTCACCGTCCCTGCCTCGGCATGGCCGAAGCCGAGCTTCAGCAGTCCGTCCAGCGCCTCGCCGTTCTTGTCGAGCCCGGCGGCAACGCCCAGCGGGTTCTTAAAAGAGAGGCCGGCCACCGTGGTCGCCAGGCTCGTGTCGCCCGCGTGGCGGGCGCCGGGCAGCAGGCCGGTGCGGATCGCCTTCAGCGTCAGGCCGTGGGCAAGCTCGGGATCGAGCGCGAAGGCGGCGCGACGGCCGCCGCAACGGTAGAGGTCGATCATGAAAGCAGTCCCGCAAAATCGTGCCGGCCGTTTCCGTCGATCGGCAGCGGCTTTTCCCAAAGAACGGCATCGAAAGACAGATCGCCGTAGAGATGGGGAAACAGCGCGCCGCCGCGCGATGGCTCGTATTTCAGAGCGTCGCCCAGCGCCGCGGGGTCGACCGCGACCAGCAGCAGATCCGTCTGGTCCGCGAAATGCCGGGCGGCGGTCTCTTCCACCTGGTCGGCGGTCGAGAAATGGATGAAGCCATCCGCGAGATCGACCGCCGCGCCCTTGAGGACGCCGGCCGACCGCGCCGCCTGCCATTCGCCCTCGGTGACGATCTTGTAAATCGGTTGCTGGTTCATATCCGTCCCGTCGCTTTGCTGTCCGGCTCCGGGTTTGGCAAAGAGTGACGCAAATGTCCATCGCCACGCGGTTTCAGCGACCGAAAGCAAGGGGAAATCGCGTATTTCCGGGCATTATGCGCTTTTTTGGGTTGCTAATGCGGCGTGGCGGCGAGCATAAATAGCAGGACCACCATTGTTGTGCCGTCAAACAGTTGCAGCAGCGCGAGGTCGAATGTTAAGGGTTGTGAAACTGCCTTTGGGAGGAGGCCAGGAATGACCGGACAAACCATTCTGATCGCGGACGACCACCCGCTGTTCCGCAGCGCGCTGAAACAGGCGATCGGCGGCATGTCGACGCCCTACGCCGTGGTCGAGGCGGGCGATTTCGAAAGCGCCCAGCAGGCCGCGCGCGACAATCCGGAAGCCGAACTGCTTCTGCTCGACCTCGCCATGCCAGGGGTAAGCGGCCTATCCGGCCTGATCACGCTGCGCTCCGAATTTTCCAGTCTTCCGATCGTGGTGATCTCCGGCAGCGACGATGACGACACCATTCGCCGCTCGCTCGCGCTCGGCGCCTCCGGCTTCATCTCGAAATCGGTCGGGATCGACGAATTGCGCAACGGCATCCGCAAGGTGCTTGCAGGCGAGGTCTACACGCCTGAAAACTACGGCGGCGGCGAGGAAAGCGATCCCGACATCGCCGACATGCTGCAGCGATTGCAGACGCTGACGCCGCAGCAGTCGCGCGTGCTCAGAATGCTGTGCGAGGGTCTGTTGAACAAGCAGATCGCCTATGAGCTCGGCGTCTCGGAGGCAACCGTGAAGGCGCATGTCTCAGCGATCCTGCTGAAGCTCAATGTCGACAGCCGGACCCAGGCCGTCATCCAGCTCGGCAAGGTCAACATGGCGATGGTTGCGTGATGACATGTAAAAGACAGGATTTTATTCCTGTCCGCCTTTACGCTGCGATATCCGTTAAGCTATAGGTTAAGTGGATATCAACCGACCCGACGGCGATGTTTGAAAAACTCACCCACAGCGAGATCTGGAGCGCGATCGACCGGCTTGCCGCGCGCAACAAGCTCACCCCGTCGGGCCTCGCGCGCAAGGCCGGTCTCGATCCGACCACCTTCAACAAGTCGAAGCGGCGCGCGCCGGACGGCCGCGAGCGCTGGCCGTCGATGGAATCCTTCGCCAAGATACTGGCGGCCACCAACACGTCGATGACGGAGTTCGTCAGCGACAGCCCGGCGATTGCCGGCGGCGTTCCGGGACCGATCGGCAGTTATCCGCCGCAGCCTTCGACAATACCGCTTCTCGGCCTGGCGCGCGCCGGCGCCGGCGGCTTCTTCGATGATGGCGGTTATCCGGTCGGCCAGGGGTGGGACGAGGTCGACTTTCCCGTTCCCTCCCGCAGCGCCCAGGGGATCTACGCGCTTGAGGTGCAGGGCGACAGCATGATGCCGCTCTACCGCGACGGCGATGTGCTGATCGTCGAGGCCAATGCCGAAACCCGCAAGGGCGACCGCGTGGTGGTGCGCACCCGCGAGGGCGAGGTTCTGGCCAAGGTTCTGGTGCGCCGCACCACCCGCCAGATCGAACTGATGTCGATCAACCCCGCCCATGCCAATATCGTCTTCGACCTTTCAGACATAGAGTGGATTGCCCGCATTCT
The DNA here is from genome assembly GCF_002358775.1 of Martelella sp. UBA3392. Taxonomy (NCBI): domain Bacteria; kingdom Pseudomonadati; phylum Pseudomonadota; class Alphaproteobacteria; order Hyphomicrobiales; family Aurantimonadaceae; genus Martelella; species Martelella sp. UBA3392. The sequence continues at coordinate 11,152 of NZ_DEPM01000023.1, read as the reverse complement.
CTGGGCCAGCCAGTAATTTTCCAAACCCGAGAGATCGTTCATGTCCCGACCCGAGCTTACCCATTTTGACGCGCTGATCTATGTGATGGTGATGGCATCCGCCGTCGACAGCGCGATGAGCGACACGGAGATGGCGCGGATCGGACATATCACCCGCTCGCTGCCGGTGTTCGAGGGGTTCGACGAAAACGACCTTACCCGGATCGCCCATGACTGCGCCGGGATCGTGTCCGGGCCGGAGGGCATGGATATCGCGCTGGAAATCATCCGTGACACACTGCCCAAGCGGCTTTACGACACGGCCTATGCGCTGGCCGTCGAGATCATGTCCGTCGATCAGGTCATCCGCGCCGAGGAAATCCGCCTGCTGCAGCTTCTCCGCGACAGGCTGCACCTCGACAAGCTGACCTGCGCCGCGATCGAACGCGGCGCGATCGCCCGGTACCGCACCGTTTGAGGCGATTTTCGGCGGCGTGAAAATATCAGCTTTAGTTTATTAGATAAAACTAAAGTATTTCTTGAATATATCCTCGTAAAACGCCGTACACATGGCTGCACGGCGCAGACCAAAATCTAGAAACAACATTTCTATCTTGCCTTTCCCTTCACCCTGAGTCTTTACTTGTAAAAAAACAAAAGAGGGCGCGCGGTAAAGAGGGGTATCATGTCCGTGTTCAGGCAGGCCGCCATCCGTACGCCGGATCGCGCCTCTGCTGCCCTGCGTTCGCTCCCGAAAGCGATCCGGAAGGAGCGCCAGATGTTGCACCGCCTCGGCTTTGACGAAAGCGTCATCGAGGAGGGGATCAAGGCCGCGCTCGCCAACAACACCACGATCGAAAAGGAGCTTCTGTTCAGCGGCGCGATCGCCTCGGTCGACTATTACAGTAGGCTCGCCCGGTATCTCGTGCTGCCGTTCGAGAGCCACATCGATCCGGATTGCGTCACGGACCGCACCGGGATCGACCGTCTCCTGGCCGACCCCCGCGGCCTCCGTCTCGACAGCGGAGAGACCGAGCGCCGCTTCGCCGTGGTGCCCACCGCCGGCGATCTTGCCGACCTCCATCTCCGCCTGTCGTCCCGGCCTGAAGTCAGGCGCTGCGTCATCATCACGACGCCGGAAGCCGTGCGCGCTGCGGTATGGAAAACCGGCGAGGGCCGGCGGCTCACCAACGCCGTCAACGAGCTCATGGTCTGGGAGCCACGCTTTTCCGCACGGATCGTCTTCTGGGGCAAACAGGGTTTCCTGCTCGGGGGAAGCGCGGCGACGCTTTTGGCCGGTCTGTTGTTCTTTCCCACCGAGACCCTGCTGCTCGCCCATATCATATTCACGACGCTCTATCTGTTCGCTCTGCTCGTCCGTATTGCCGCGGCGCGGGCAAGGCCCCGCCCGCGCGCTCTGAAACCTGAAGCCGAGCCGCCGGACCTGCCGGTTTATACCGTGCTGATCCCGCTCTATCGCGAAGCCGGAATGATCACGCAATTGTCGGAGAGTATGCAACGCATCAACTGGCCGACCTCCAAGCTCGATATCAAGCTGGTTTGCGAGGCGGATGACGCGGAAACCATCAACGCCATTACGCGGGCGCGGCTGCCGGCGCAATTCGAGCTGGTGGTCGTGCCCGCCGGCGGTCCGCGGACCAAACCGAATGCGCTCAACTACGCGCTTTGCGGCGCCAGGGGCCGGTTTGTGGTGATCTATGATGCCGAAGACCGGCCACACCCCGACCAGTTGCGCGAAGCCTGGAACACGTTCCGGCAATCGCCGAAGGAGCTTGCCTGCCTTCAGGCGCCGCTGACAATCTCCAATGTCGGAAAGAACTGGATCACAGGGCTTTACGCCTGCGAGTATTCAGGTTTGTTTCGCGGCATACTGCCGTTTCTCGCCCTTCACCGGTTTCCGATACCGCTCGGCGGCACCTCCAATCATTTCCGCATCGGAGCGCTGCGCGCCTGCCGCGGCTGGGATCCCTACAATGTCGCCGAGGACGCCGATCTCGGGCTGCGGATGCACCGGCTCGGCTATTATTGCGGGGCGATCACCGCGGAAACGCTGGAGGACGCGCCGACGGCGATCCGGCCTTGGATCGCTCAGCGATCGCGCTGGCTCAAGGGATGGCTCCAGACGGCGCTGGTGGCACTCAGGGAACCTGGGCGGCTGCGCGACGAGTTGGGTCTGCTTGGCTTTGCGGTTTTCCTGGCCAATACCGGCGGAATGATCCTGTCATCGCTGCTGCACCCGTTATTGTTCGTATCGGTGCTGACGACCGGCTGGCTGCTGCTCCACCCGAGTTCCGACCCCGGACCGCTGCAGCAGATCCTGACCGGCATAGACCTGATCAACATCATCGCCAGCTACTGGATATTCCTGCGGCTGGGCGTCTCGAAAATGCGCAAGGAGGAAATGCTTGGCATGCGCACAAGCGCCTTTTGGCTGCCGCTCTACTGGCTGATGTTGTCATTTTCGGCGTGGAAGGCGTTCGTGGAACTCTACCACGCGCCGTATCTTTGGCGCAAAACCGAGCACAAGCCATCGGAAAAGTGAGGAGACGCTGGAGCGGGTAGCGGGAATCGAACCCGCGCGTTCAGCTTGGGAAGCTGACAGGCTACCATTACATCATACCCGCCCGTCCCGACCATGCCGGAGGCCGTTCCATACCACTGCCCGCGCACCGGCGGCAAGCTGAAAAAGCGAGGGGTCAGCGAACCGGCTGCAGCCCGCCGGCAAGGGTGGGCAAAAGCTCCGAGACCGTCGGATGGATGGGCACCGCCCATTGCAGGTCTTTGGCCGTGGCGCCCATATTGATCAGGTTCAGCACGGCGTGGATCGCCTCGTCCCCGCCGGGGCCGAGAATCGCGCCGCCGAGAAGCTTGCCGGTGTCGGCATCGGCGATGAGTTTCATCAGTCCCGCAGTCTCGCCTTTTTCCTTGGCGCGGGAGACGTTGGTCATCGGACGGCTGCTGACGGCAACACTATGGCCGGCCTTTTTCGCCTCCGTCTCGCTCATGCCGGCACGGCCGAGCGGGGGATCCGTGTATAGCGCGTAGCCGGGGATGCGATCATCGATCGAGCGGCTTTCGCCATCGAAAAGATTGGCGGCGACGATCTCGTAGTCATTATAGGCCGTGTGGGTGAAGGCCCCGCGTCCGTTGCAATCGCCGAGCGCGAAAATGCCGGGCTGGCTGGTCTCAAGGCCGGACCCGACCGTCACGAAGCCCCGGTCATCGGTGGCGACGCCGGCCTTGTCGAGGCCGAGATCGTCGGTATTGGGCTTGCGGCCGAGCGCCAC
>NZ_DEPM01000023.1:0-7479 GCF_002358775.1 Martelella sp. UBA3392 | reverse complement strand
CGCCGCCCCGCTCGACGCGGATGCATTCAGCGCCGGTCATCACGGTGATGCCTTCATCCTCCAGAAAGCCGCGCACCGCCTCGCTGACCTCCGGATCCTCGCGGCCGATCAGATGCGCGCCGCGCTCCACCACCGTCACCTTGGAGCCGAAGCGGGCGAACATCTGGGCAAATTCCAGCCCGATATAGCTGCCGCCGAGCACCAGAAGATGCGCCGGAAGGCGGTCGAGGCCGACCATGTCGCTGTTGGTGAGATAGGGAATATCGGAAAGACCCTCGATATCCGGTATCGCGGCCCGGCCGCCCACATTGATGAAAATTTTTGGAGCGGTCAGCAGCTCATCGTCGAGCGCAACCCGGTCGGGACCAATGAAACGGGCATGGCCGCGCAGCAGGGTGACATTATCGAGACCGGAGAGCCAGCTCTCGAGGCCGGACCGCGAGGCGCCGGCAATCTCGGCCGTGCGCGCCTGGACCCGCTTCATGTCGACGCTGATGCCGCCACCGATATCCACCCCGAAATCGGCCGCCCGCCGTGCCACATGGGCGGCGCGGGCGCTGGCGACCATCGTCTTCGTCGGCGTGCAGCCGGTGTTGACACAGGTGCCACCGACCTGATGACGTTCGATCAGCGCGACTTTCCGGCCTTCGGCGGCAAAACGCGCGGCAAGCGGCGGCCCCGCCTGTCCCGCTCCGATGATGATGGCGTCGAATGTCCTCATAGGCTCCACACGATACCCAATGCGGCAAGGATGGCAACCGCGTCCTCGATGAGGGCAGCCGGCAGATCGCGGCCGAACCGGGCCGCGAGCCGCTGCCGGACGGCAGCGCCGCCGAGCGTGCCGACCACCGCGCCGGCAACGCCGAGCACGAGGCCCGCGATCCAGAAGCCGGATGCAGACCCGATTGCCGCGCCGCAGACCGCGCCCATGAAAATGCGCGCCCCGAATTGCGGGGGCACCTTGCGGCTGGGGGTGGAGGGAAGCTGGTCGGTGACAAATTCCACGAGCGCCAGCACGCTCAATATGCCGACCGCCCATGGCGAGGCCAGAAAGGAGAGCCATGAGCCGGAGAGATCGAGAAGGCCCAGATAAGCGGCCCAGCTGATCGCAGCCGGTGCCGTCATCGCCCTCAAACCCGCAACAATACCGATTAACAACGCCAGAAGATAAAGCATGCCGCCAACTCCCAACCCGGTTGTGATTTGTCAATCTATCACGCCCTGTCCGGCGTGCAATCTGGAAAGCCGAATCGACGCGGCACTTGACGCCGGCGATTTTGCGGCTAAGTCTGGTGCAGTCCGGCGCATCCTGGAGGAGCCGCGACGAACCCGGTGCCGGGCCCCTCTGGCGAGAGTTTGACGGCGCTCTCGTGATGTCGGTACCGCCCGCAAATTAGCCGGCGGACATGGTTACCATGCTTCAAAATCTGACGTTTCGGACGCGTGCGCGTAATCTTCGTGCATGCGCGCTTTTCTTTCATAGCTCCCTGCCGACAGGGGAGGCCCGTCCATGAAAGCCTCCACCCTTTCCTATTTCAAATGGGCGTTCATCGTCACCATTGCAGGGCTCGTGGCCAGCACGCTTTACGGCTATTTCAGCTTTGGGCTGAGCGGCGCGCTCGCCTTCCTGTTCATCACCGCCGTGCTTGCGGTGCTGGAGATTTCGCTCTCCTTCGACAATGCGGTCGTCAACGCCAACAAGCTCAAGACCATGAGCCATGTCTGGCAGCGGCGCTTCCTCACCTGGGGCATCCTCATCGCCGTGTTCGGCATGCGGCTGGTGTTCCCGCTGGTGATCGTCGTGCTTGCCGCCAAGATCGGGCCGCTCGCCGCCATTCACCTGGCCTTCGCCGAACCGAAAGCCTATGCCGCGATCATGCATGATGCCCATCTGGCGATCGCGGCCTTCGGTGGCACATTCCTGCTGATGGTCGGCCTGTCCTATTTCTTCGATCATGAAAAGGACGTGCACTGGTTCGCGCCGCTGGAAAAGCCGATGGCGCGCTTGGCCGCGGTCAAGGGCATCGAAACCGGCATTGCGCTGGTTCTGGTTCTGATCTTCTCCAAACTCGTGGACGATGGCCGGGCGGAGGAATTCTTCTACGCCGCGATCTATGGCCTGCTGACCTATCTCGCGATCGAAGTCTTCAGCGGCCTGATCGACGCGACCCAGACGCAGACCGCCAAGGCGGCGGCGCAGGGCGGCCTCGGTGCCTTCATCTATCTCGAAGTGCTCGATGCCAGCTTTTCCTTCGACGGCGTCATCGGCGCCTTCGCGCTGACCAAGAACCTGCTGGTGATCGCGATCGGGCTTGGCATCGGCGCGATGTATGTACGCTCGCTCACCATCATGCTGGTGGACCGCCAGACGCTGTCGCATTTCCGCTTCCTGGAGCACGGCGCGTTCTACGCCATCCTGGTGCTGGCGGTGATCATGTATGCCCAGACGCTGCTGCACATTCCCGAGGCGATCACCGGGCTTGTGGGCGCTGGCCTGATCGCGCTTTCGCTCTGGTCATCGATCCGATGGCGCAAGCTGCAGGAACTCGCCGAAACGCTTTGAAAGCCGGACCGCCGACTATTCGGCGGCCGCCTTGTGGAAGATCGCGATCTGATTGAGGAAGGCGCGCACCAGCGCGGGCTTGAGCGGCTTGTGCTGAACGGCGATGTCCTCCTCCTCGGCCAGATCGCGGACCTCCTGGGTGCGGTCGGCCGTGATCAGCAGCGCCGGGATATGGCGCTGGTAGTGCTCGCGCAGGATCGTCACCGCATCGACGCCGCTTGCGCCATTGTCGAGATGATAGTCGGCGATGATCACGTCGGGAACGATATCGATGGCGCGCGCCTCCTCGTGCCCCCGCGCCACGTGAACCTCGGCGCCCCAGCCGCCGAGCAGCACCCGCATGCCCTCCAGGATCGCCTCCTCATTATCGATGCAGAGCACCTTGAGCCCGGCGATCGCCTGGCCGGGCAGCTTGCCGGCCGGTTTGGCCGCGGGCTGAGCGCTGTCGACGCCCGCCTCGGCCAGCGGAACGGACAGGCGAAACACCGTCCCCTCCCCCGGCGCCGAGGTCATCGAGACCGGGTGCTCCAGCATCCGCGCCAGCCGGTCGACGATCGACAGGCCGAGGCCCAGCCCCTGGGCCGCGCGCGCGCCCTCGTCCAGCCGCGTGAACTCCTTGAACACGCTTTCGGCCTTTTCGGCGGGAATGCCGATGCCGGTATCATGCACCTCGATCACCGCGTGATCGCCCCTCAGCCTGGCGCCGACCAGCACCTTGCCGCTGACCGTATATTTGATCGCGTTGGACACGAGGTTCTGCACCAGCCGCCTCAACGCCTGCGCATCGGAACGCACCTTGAGCGAAGACGGCACCACCACCAGTTCGAGGCCCTTTTCATCGGCGAGCGGTCTGAAATCGGTCTCGACCCGCTTCAGCGTGTCGCCGAGATTGACGGTAGTGAAATGCGGCTTCATTGCGCCGGCATCGAGCCGCGAGATATCCAGCACCGCGCCGAGAATGTCCTCGACCGATTGCAGGGCGGAATCGATCTTGTCGGAGAAGTCGCGGACCTCGCTTGCCGCCGGCAACCGCTCGCCGAGCGCGGTGGCATAGAGGCGGGCGGCGTTGAGCGGCTGGAGAATGTCGTGGCCGGCGGCGGAGAAGAACCGGGTCTTGCCGATATTGGCCTCGTCTGCCGCCGCCCGCGCCAGCCGTAGCGCCTTGTTGACCTCGGTCAGCTCGGCGGTGCGGGCGGCGACGCGCTGCTCCAGCGTCTCATTGGCCTGTTTGAGCGCGAGATCGCCCTCAACGCGGCGGGTGATATCGGTGAAGGTCACCACCATGCCGGCGTCGGGCATGGCGCGCGACTGCACCTCGATGATCCGCTTGCCGCTTTCCAGCACCAGCGGAAACGCGGTTTCGTGGGCGCGCAGCTTGCGCAGCGCCTCCTTCGCCTCATCGCCGGTCAGGTCGCCGCGCGAGGACAGCCGGCCGATGATGTTGATCAGCGGATAGCCGACCTGGCCGACCTCTTCCGGCAGGTCGAGCAGCGCGCGAAACCGCTTGTTCCAGACGGTGAGCCGGTTGGCGGCGTCGAAGACGGCGATCCCCTCATCCATCTGCGACAGCGCGGTCTGCAGCAGGCCCTGATTATACTGCAGCGCCTCGCTCGCCTGATCGAGCAGGAAGGCGGCATCGCCCGAGGCGGCCTCGGCGCGCTGCAGCACCAGCGACAGCACCAGCCGCGCCGATGACGAGCCGATGGCGGTGCCCAGCAATTGCTCGGAGAAATGGATGAGCGCCATATCGGCCTGCTCGTCATCCGCCATCCTGCGCCCGGCCGTGCGTTCAAACGTGGCGAACGACCGCGCCGTTCTCTCCGAGCCGAGATAGCCTTTCAGCGTCTCCCGCAGCACGCCGACGGACACGCCGGTACCGATGCCGCGCGCGGTCGACTGCCAGCGCGCCTGGCGCTTGACGAAAATGCCGGACTGGATGCGCTCCAGCGGTCGCGCCGGGCGGCTGAGCGAGCCGATCACGAGGCCGGCAATATTGACCAGCAGCGACAGGCAGGTGACGTTGAGCAGGATATCGGCGTCCGGGCCGGTGAACAGGCTTGTCCCCGGAATGAGGAAGTTCATCACCATGCCGGCGACGGCGGATTGATCCGGCCCGCCGAGGCTCGGCACGAACAGCAGATAGACCCAGGTGACGAAACCGAGCGACAGGCCGACGATCGCGCCGCGGGCGTTGGCGTTGCGCCAGACAAGGCCGATGAACAGCGCCGGCGCCACCTGGGCAATCGCCGCGAATGCCAAAAGCCCGATCGAAAACAGCCCGCGATCGCTGTCGATATGGCGGTAATAGGCATAGCCGAGCAGCATGACGCCGAGGATCGAGGCGCGGCGGACATTGAGCAGCAGCGCGTAGAAATCATGCCGCCGCCCCTCACCCGACATCATCCGCCTTCTCAGGAAGATCGGGTTGACGATATCGTTCGACAGCATGATCGCCAGCGCCACGGAGGCGACGATGACCATGGCGGTGGCGGCCGAAAAGCCGCCGAGAAACGCGATCAGCGAGATCAGCCGCTGGCCGGCGGCGATCGGCAGTTGCAGCACGTAGAGATCGGGATCGGCGCCGGGACCGAGCGTCATCGCCCCGCCGATCGCCACCGGCAGCACCAGAATGTTGATCGCGATCAGATAAAGCGGAAACAGGAAGCGGGCGAGGTTCAACTCGCCTTCCGAGCGGTTTTCGACCACGGTGACATGAAACTGGCGCGGCAGAAGCAGGATGGCGCAGGCCGAAAGCCCGGTCAGCAATATCCAGCGGCTGATCGGCGTCTCATAGCTGAGGGCTGCTGCCGTCACCGCGTTTTCGCGCGCCTGGGTCAGAAGATCGGCAGGCCCGTCAAACAGAATGAACAGCGCGAACAGGCCGACCGAGGCAAAGGCCACCAGCTTGATCACGGATTCCATCGCGATCGCCAGGATCAACCCGTCCTGGTGTTCCGTGGCATCAGTATGGCGGGTGCCGAACACGATGGCGAAGCTTGCTAGCGCCAGCGTGACCGCGAGCGGCAGGCCGACGCCATACGCGGCGCCCGCCGACAGGAACCCGGTTTCGCCGCCCACCATGACCGAGACCGAATCCGAGACAGCCTTCAATTGCAGCGCGATGTAGGGGATGGCCGCGGCGAGCGAAATGATCGCCACAAGGGCCGCGACGATCGGGTTCTTGCCGTAGCGGGCGGCCAGGAAATCGGCGACCGAGGTCAGCTTTTCCGCCTTCGCCAGCGCCACGATGCGCCGGACCACCGGCATGCCGACGGTGAATACCAGAATGGGACCGATATAGATGCCGAGGAATTCCAGCCCGCGCGTTGACGCCAGCCCGACGCCGCCGAAATAGGTCCAGGAGGTGCAGTAGACGGCAAGCGAGAGCGCATAGACCATATTGCGCCCGTCGCGCGGCCGCATCTGCCGCTTGGCCTGCCGGTCGCCGAAACTGGCGACGGCAAACAGCAGCAGGATGTAAAGCAGCGCCGACAACAATATCAGCCAGCCGGGCAACATCCGTTCATTCTCCCGTTTCCGATTGCGGCGCTCCCGGCCGCAGGCCTCCACGATATGCCAAGGCCTGCGATTTTCAAATGCGACTGTCGCAGCACACCCATCAAAAGAATCAATTGATCAAAGCTTGAAATTCATGGCATTCACCATCCGCGCCGTTTTATGACTGGCGCGACAGGAGACCACGCATGCGCCTTACCGAAAGCCTCAGCCGCCGCGCCCTCGAAGCGCCGGAAAGCGGCATCGTCGAGATCATCAATCATGCCCGCGGCCGCGACAACCTGCTGCCGCTGTGGGCCGGCGAAGGCGACCTGCCCACGCCCGCCTTCATCAGCGACGCCGCCAAGGCGGCGCTCGACAATGGCGAGACTTTCTACACCTATCAGCGCGGCATTCCCGAACTTCGAAGCGCGATCGCAGATTATTACGCCCGCCATTTCAAGGCCCGGCTTTCGCCCGAACACATCTATGTCACCGGCTCGGGCATGCATGCGATCAAGCTGATGGTCGAGGCGCTGACGGATGTCGGCGACGAGGCGATCTATTTCACGCCGTGCTGGCCCAATATCGCGGCAGCACTCGGCGTTTCCGGCGCCCGCAAGGTCGGCGTGCCGCTGACCTTCGCCGATGGCCAGTGGTCGCTCGATATCGGTGAGGTGGAGCGCGCGATCACGCCCAAAACGCGGATGATGTTCGTCAACACGCCCGCCAACCCCACCGGCTGGACGGCAAGCCTCGCCGATCTCAAGGCGCTGCTCGACATTTCGCGCCGCCACGGCATCTGGATCCTCGCCGACGAGATTTACGCGCTCTATCACTATGCCGACGGCCGCGCCGCCTCCTTCCTCGACATCATCGAGGAGGGCGACCGGGTGGTGTTCGCAAACTCGTTCTCCAAGAACTGGTCGATGACCGGCTGGCGCGTGGGATGGGTCGTGGCCCCGCCCGAACTCGGCGACGCGATCGAAAACCTGGTGCAGTACACCACCTCGGGCGTCGCCCAGTTCATGCAGCGCGGGGCCGTTGCGGCGGTGACGGAGGGTGACGATTTCGTTGCGGAGAACATCGCGCGGGCGACGGCCGGCCGCGACATCTTCTGCGACCGACTGCTTGCAACCAACCGGGTCGAGACGCTGAAGCCCGCCGGCGCGATCTATGCCTATCTCAAGATCGACGGCATTACCGACAGCCGCCAGGCCGCGCTCGATATCGTCGACAAGACCGGCGTCGGCCTTGCCCCCGGTTCCGCCTTCGGCAACGCAAGCGACCCCTTCCTGCGCGCCTGCTTCCTGCGCAATGCCGACCAGCTTGCCGAGGCAGCCGACCGGCTTGCGGATTATATTGCGAAGCTTTGAGGGGGGGGGCGTAAAAACATAACCGCATAGCCCCCCAATCTTCTC
>NZ_DEPM01000042.1:5063-14417 GCF_002358775.1 Martelella sp. UBA3392 | reverse complement strand
CCCCGTCACCGCGCCATCCGCGCCCCTGCGGATACCCTTGACCTCGCAGTTCTGGATGATGTGGACACCGCGATCCGAGGCCGCGCGGCCATAGCCCCAGACGACCGCGTCATGGCGGGCCGTGCCCGCGCGGCGCTGCAAGGCCGCACCGTTGACCGGATAACGCGCGGAGGCCGAGATATCGAGCGGCGGGCAGTATTCCTTGGCCTGAACCGGGGTCAGCCATTCATTGTCGATGCCGTAGAGCCGGTTGGCGTGAACATGGCGCTTGAACGACTGGCGGTCATGTTCATTATGCGACAGCATCATCACGCCGCGCGGCGAGAACATGACGTTGTAATTGAGATCGAGCGACAGGCCTTCCCACATCTTGAGCGAATGCTCGTAGATGTCCATGCTCTCGTCATAGAGATAATTGGAGCGCACGATCGTGGTGTTGCGGCCGGTATTGCCGCCGCCGACCCAGCCCTTTTCGATCACGGCGATATTGGTGATGCCGTGCTCCTTGGCGAGGTAATAGGCAGCGCCCATGCCATGACCGCCGCCGCCAATGATGATGACATCATACTCGCTTTTCGGCTCCGGCGAGGTCCAGTGCTTTTCCCAGCCCTTGTGGTGGCGCATGGCCTCGCGCGCGAGAGCGAAAACGGAATATTTGCGCATTATGGGGCTCCATCGGGGTTCGCCGGGTCGTTGCGACTATACCAATCGCAAATCGGAATACGAGGCAACGTCCTTTTTGCGACGCTTTTTCGATCCGCCTTCGACATCGCGATTTCCGTGGCGTCGTCTTTCAAAAAGGATTGCCTTTGCCGGCGAATCCTGTCAATCGGAGCCCGGATTTTTCGCCACATCGGTCCTTGTCTTGCGGTAAGGACTGGACTTATCGCCCGCGATCTGTTAATCGCGACGCCAGATATGGGCGGATTGTGCCGCCTGAAGACCAATCAATGCCTGAACGTGCAAGTATTTGCCAGGCTCAGACACCAACGATTAAGGAACGGGATACACGTGCAAGTACTTGTCCGCGACAACAATGTTGACCAGGCCCTCCGCGCTCTGAAGAAGAAAATGCAGCGCGAAGGCATCTTCCGCGAAATGAAGATGCGCGACCATTACGAAAAGCCCTCGCAGAAGCGTGCGCGCGAAAAGGCGGAAGCCATCCGCCGCGTTCGCAAGCTGGCTCGCAAGCGCGCCGTTCGCGAAGGTCTGGTTTCTCGCTGATTGTCGCTTTTTCAGCACATTGATGCGTTCTTAGGGCGGGAGCACATGTTCCCGCCTTTTTATTTGGCAGAATTTTAACCTCGATCATGTAGATTGTGGGGACGCCCTTTTCAAAACCGGAAGGGGAACAAAAACTTCCCGCCGGCTGTTGTCGCAAAAGGCATGCAATTATTGGGGATGGATATGACGAAGATCACCAGCGCGCTTTCGGGCGGCTCGTTCATGACAGCAAACGGCAGCGCCGTCAGGAATATAATCCTGGCGGGCACACTTGCCCTACTCGCCGGTTGCCAGACCAGCCAGGTCATGAACCAGAACGTGGTCAGCATCGATGCCGCCCAGGGTTCCGAGCAGAACATCGCCTCGCTTTCGAGCGTGATCGCCGCCAACCCCAACGATCCCGGCGCCTATAATGTGCGCGGCGCGGCCTATGGCCGGGCCGGCGACGACCGCCGGGCTATCGAGGATTTCAACCAGGCGATCGCGCTCAATCCGAACTACTATCAGGCCTATGCCAACCGGGCGCTGATCGAGCGCAGCATGGGCCGGCAGATGGACGCGCTGAACGATTACAATCGCGCGATCCAGATCAACAGCAGCTATGATGTCGCCTATATCGGTCGCGGCAATCTCTACAGCGAATCGGGCCAGCTCGACGACGCGTTCAACGATTACACCCGCGCCATCCAGCTCAACACCACGGATCCGCGCGCCTACCATAGCCGCGGCCTGATCTACCAGAAGCGCGGGCAGCAGGAACTGGCGATCGCCGATTTCTCCAAGGCGATCTCGCTGTCGCCGAAATCGCCGCAGCCCTATAATGGTCGCGGCGTCTCCTACCTGGCGCTGAACGACGACCAGAACGCCCGCGCCGATTTCGACAAGGCGCTGGCGCTCGACCAATCCGTCGCCGAAAGCTGGGCCAATATCGGCCTCGTGTTCGAACGCCAAGGCGATTTCACCAAGGCTGCCTCCTATTACCAGAAGGCCAAGCAGCTCGACCCCAATTATCTGCCGGCCATCCAGGGCCTTCAGCGCACAATTGGTTCTTAAGCGAGCAACCGTCCGCTTCAGCGACCGAGATTGAGCTGGATCGGCAGGGAGAAATTGTGGCTCGCGCCGCGATAGCTTGCCGGGAACGCGCCGAAGGGACCGGCGGCGCGGGCGCGCTGCAACACGATCGCATCGACCTTGCCATTGCCCGATGATCTTGCCAGCGACAGTCCGGCGATGGCGCCCGAACGGTTCAATCGCACATTGACGACAACGGTCGACTGCAGTTTTCCAACGCCGCGATAATAGCGTTCCGAGGCCACGGAGCGGCGCAGCTTGGCCCTGAGCCTGCCGGCATAATTGGCCATCTCCGCCTCGCCGTTTCCGCGATTGCCAGCCCGCGCTTCGGCCGCCTGGCTTGCGCCACTGTTGGCCGTCCCCGAAGCCACACCCTTGCGCGCATCGCGGTTGGACTGGCCGGAGGAGCCGGCCGAAGACCGCTTCACCACCTGCCGCTGTTCAACCGGTTTCGGTTTGGCGCGCTCCTCGGCCTTGCGCGCCGCCACCTGATCCTCGGGCAATGGCTCGGTCTTCCACGGCGAGGGCGCGGGCACAGGCGCATCGATATCATAGGCAAGCTCCGGATCGTCCTCCTGCGCCTTGATCGTCTCGACCGGCTCGGTCTGCGCCATCAGCGGCTCAGCCGTTTCGGCCGGCGGGTTGACCGGCGTCTCCTGCGGCGGTAGCGCTTCGGTGACAACAGGCGCGGATGCGGGGACTTCGGCAGGCGAGACGGCCTGCTCCACAACCGGCGGCGCCGGAGGAACCGTTGAGGGCGCAAGCGCCGTGGTTGGCGCTGCGGCAAGCACCGTCGGCTGGCTCGGCTGGGCGACGACCTGTTCCGCGGCCACCGGCGCGGCGGTTTCGGCCTCCGGCGATGCGAGCGCCTCGGCCGGCGTGGGCGCGGCCTGTTCAACGGGCGCCGGCGGCTGAGGTTGAAGGGGTTCGACTGCGGTCGTCTCCAGCGGCTCGGCCTCGACCGCCGTCGCGGTTTCCACCGGCACCGGCTCGGCCTCGACCATGGTCGGCTCCGCGCCGCTTGCGGCCGCGTCGACATCGCCGTTGCCGACCATGATCACGCTGACGACGGTGCTGCCCTCTTCTTGAGGGGCTTCCGGCAGAACGCGAGCGACATGGAGGGCGAAAGCGAAGGCGGCGGAATGGAGCAGCAGCGAGACCAGCGTTGCCGCCGAAATGCGCTTGCCGGCGCGCGCGCTGCCCCTCTCGAGGAAACCCGTCTGCGGGACAACGCCGAGTTCGGCATCCTCAAGCGGCAATTCTACGGCATCGGTCTCGCCATCCCCGTCGCCGGGCTCCGTTTTGCGGGCGGAACTGGCCGCGTTCGCCGCCGCCTTCAGCTCGAACACCACCTTATCAAGGTCGACGGACGACGCAGGCGCAATGCCGATTTTGGGGGCGATTTCGGGCGCTGCCGCGCCATAGGGGCTGCTATCCCGCACGACAGCATCATCGAGCGCGTCATCGTCGAGACGCTCGCGCATGCCGCCCGGCAAGCCCATCGCAAACATGGCCTGGTCATTCATCATCGGGAGCTATTGTCCACTCAATTACGGTCTGGCCGGTTTCAGCCGTCGAAGGGAATACCCGCCTTCGAACCGGTTTGAAGCGCGCCCATGCAATCCACGCCCTCGGCGTCGCAGACCTTGATATCGTTTAAAAGCAGCCCGCCGAGCGCGTCACAGCCTTCGCCGGGCAGTTCGAACTGGCGCACGCGTTTCTTGCCGGCCGGAAGGGTCAGGAAATCGAGCATGGTCAGCCTGTCGACGACGCCCTCACTGTCAAACAGCGCGACCTCGGCCTGAAGGCTTTCAATCGTCTCGGGCAGGTCGTTTTCCACCAGAAATGTGAGCTTGCAGCCATTGTCGGTGCTCTCGAGCGTGTTCAGCGAAATCGAAAGCCCGGTCGGTTCGCTCGCCGGCGCTTCACTGGCCGCTTCCTGCGCCAGCACGGGCTGCGACAGGGCGAAAACGAGGGCGGTTGCGCAAATCGATAATCTCATCGTCTGGAATCTCCGGAATTTGAAAAGGCCCTCAGGGGCATATCGCGATCGGCCACAATCCTATCCCTCAACAGGCAAAACGTCTATTGCGTGGATAGACAAAGGTGATTAATAGAGTCAACTTATAAAACATGATTTTCAGAATCAAGTATATACGGACGCAGGCAGCTTACCAATGAATCACGACAAGGAACCAGCAAAGACCGGCGCGAAAGCCGGAGCGCGCGGCTTGCCGGTTCTGGAAAGCGAGACGCTCTTTCAGGGGCAAAACGAGATCGTCATCCGCCATCAGGGCGCCGAGTACCGCATGAAGATCACCCGCCAAGGCAAACTCATTCTGAACAAGTAGGCATGAAAGACATGACTGAGACGACACCAGAACAGATCCGCGAATTCCGCAGCCAGAACCCGAAAATGCGCGAGCGCGATATCGCAGCCCGACTCAATATCAGCGAGGCGGCGCTGGTGGCGGCCGAAGTCGGCCTGACCGCGACCCGGATCGCGCCGGAGCCGTCCCACCTTCTCGACCACGCCGAAAGCTTCGGTGAAATCATGGCGCTGTCGCGCAATGAAAGCGCCGTCCACGAGAAGATCGGCGTTTTCGAGAATATCAAAAACGGCAAGAACGCCGCGATCGTGCTCGGCGAAAACATTGATCTTCGGATTTTCCCGAGCCGCTGGGCCCACGCCTTCGCCGTGACCAAGACGGATGACAACGGCGCGGAGAAACTGAGCCTGCAATATTTCGACATGACGGGCACGGCTGTGTTCAAACTGCACCTGCGCCCCGCCTCCAATGTCGAGGCCTATCGCGATTTCGTCGAGAAACACCGGCTGGAAGACCAGAGTCAGACCGTCCTGACCGAGGCCTTCGCGCCCCATGACGCAGATCACGCCCGCGATGCCAATGCCGTCGATGTCGAGCTTCTGCGCGACCGCTGGACGGCGCTCACCGATACCCATCAGTTCTTCGGCATGCTGAACGATCTGAAGCTCCACCGCCAGACCGCGATCGCGACCGTGGGCGACGACTATGCCTACCGCCTCGCCGATGACGCCGTCGCGACCATGTTCCATGCCGCGGCCGAGACGCCGGACCTGCCGCTGATGGTGTTCGTCGCCAACAACGGCATCGTGCAGATCCATTCCGGCCCGGTGTCCAATGTCGTCGAGATGGGACCGTGGATCAACGTGATGGACCCGACCTTCCACCTGCATCTGCGCCGCGACCAGATCGCCGAGACCTGGCTGGTGCGCAAGCCCACCAGCGACGGTCATGTCACATCGATCGAAGCTTTCAACGCGAACGGCGAACTGATCATTCAGTTCTTCGGCAAGCGTCTGGAAGGCTATGCCGAGCGTCCCGTCTGGCGCGCGCTTGCCGAGAGCCTGCCGCGCCATGCGCAAACGGCAGCAGCGTGAGGATACCGATGACCGGACATTTTCTGAACCGCCCCCTCGCCGCCCTCCTGCTTCTCGCTGGCGCAACATCCGCCGGCGCAACCGAGCCGCTTGCCGACCCCTCGCGCCTCGTCACCATTGGCGGCTCGATAACGGAGATCGCCTATGCGCTCGGCGCAGGCGACCAGATCGTCGGCCGCGACACCACCAGCACCTATCCGCCGGAAGCCGCCGCCAAGCCCGATATCGGCTATATGCGCCAACTTTCGCCGGAAGGCGTGCTGTCGATCAATCCGAGCGCCATCATCACCATCGAGGGCGCGGGACCGCCGCAAACGATGGATGTGCTGAAACAGGCGGAGGTCGAAATGGCGGTGGTGCCGGAGGATTACAGCCGCGACGGCATCCTCGCCAAGGTCGAGATGGTGGGCGCGCTGATCGGAAGAGAGGCCGAAGCGGACGCGCTGGCGGACGACATCAAGGCCAGGCTCGATCCGCTTCTGGCGGCAAACGAGGCCCGGCCCGAAGAGGAGCGCAAGAGCGCGCTGTTCATCCTTAGCCTTAATGGCGGCAAGGTCATGGCATCGGGCACCGGCACGGCCGCCAACGGCATGATCGAGGCTGCCGGCCTCGATAACGCGATCGGCGATTTTCCGGGCTACAAGGCGCTTTCCGACGAGGCGATCATCAAGGCCGCGCCGGATGTCATCATCCTGATGGACGAGAGCGCCGGCAGCCGCGCGCCGACCAATGATGATATCGCCGCCAACCCGGCCCTGTCGCTGACGCCGGCCGGCGAGGCGATGGCGATCTACCGGATCGATCCGGTCGGCATGCTGAATTTCGGCCCGCGCTTTGCCGAAAACCTCGCTGCGCTGACAACCGAGATCTACGGAGACTGAGCGGCAATGACGGTGATCGAAGCCTTGTCGGGCGCGCGCTGGCGCGAAAGCGGAGACCGCTCCGATCTCGCCGTGGTCATGATCGCGGCGCTCGTCGTCGCCTCCGGGCTGGCGATCCTGATCTCGGTCGCCAACGGAGCCTCGGATGCCTCGCTCTTCGATGTCGCGAAAGCAATCGTCACAGGCGACAGCGCGGCGCTCGCGGCGCGTGACCGGATCATCATCTTCGATATCCGGCTGCCGCGCGCGTTCATGGGCTTTCTGGTGGGCGCGTCGCTTGCCGTCTGCGGCGCGGCGATGCAGGGCCTGTTCCGCAATCCGCTGGCGGATCCCGGCCTTGTCGGGGTTTCGGCGGGCGCGGGGCTTGGCGCGGTCATCATGATCGTGCTCGGCGGCACCATCGCCGCACCGGTCTATGCCCTGCTCGGCTTCTATGCCCTGCCCGCCGCAGCCTTTCTCGGCGGGCTCGTCACCACGCTTCTGCTCTACCGGATTTCCACCAGCCACGGCCAGACCTCGGTGGCGACCATGTTGCTGGCCGGCATCGCGCTGTCGGCGCTGGCGGGCGCGGCCACCGGCTTTCTGGTCTATCTCGCCAACGATCAGCAATTGCGCGATCTCACCTTCTGGTCGATGGGCTCCCTTGCCGGCGCGACATGGACCAAGCTTGCGGCGATCAGCCCGATCATGCTGGCGGCCTTCGCCGTGCTTCCGTTCATGGCCAAGGGGCTGAACGCGATCACGCTCGGCGAGGCGACGGCCTATCACATCGGCATCCCGGTGCAGCGGCTGAAGAATATCACCATCATCGCCGTTGCCGCCGCCACCGGCGCGGGCGTCGCGGTCTCGGGCGGGATCGGCTTTGTCGGCATTGTCGTGCCGCATCTTCTGCGGCTCGTCATCGGCCCCGACCACCGCTATCTGCTGCCGGCCTCGGCGCTGCTTGGCGGCGCGCTGCTGGTGCTCGCCGATCTGTTCGCCCGCACGGTCGTAGCACCCGCGGAACTGCCGATCGGCATCATCACGGCGATTGCCGGCGGGCCGTTCTTCCTGTGGATCCTCCTCAAAAACCGCTCGCGGCTCAATTTGTAATCATGATCGAAATCCGGAATATGAGCGTCACGCTTTCAGGCCGCGCGGTTTTGAAAGACGTCGCGCTGCAAGCCGTTCCCGGCGCGCTCACCGCAATCTGCGGCCCGAACGGCTGCGGCAAGACGACAACACTGAAGGCGATCGCGGGCGACCTCGCGCCCGATCAGGGCGTGGTTGAGATCAACGGCGAGACGGTAGCGGAGCTTGCACCCTGGCGGCTGGCGCAGATGCGCGGCGTCTTGCCGCAATCCTCCAACCTCGCCTTCCCCTTCACCGTCGCCGAGGTGCTGCGCATGGGGCTTTCGGGCCGTGCCCACCGCGCCGACGACCGCGCGACCATGGAGAAGGCGCTCGGCGCCGTCGACCTCCACGGCTTCGAAGGCCGCTTCTATCAGGAACTTTCGGGCGGCGAACAGCAGCGCGTCCAGCTTGCCCGGGTGCTGTGCCAGATCGAGGCGCCGGTCGCCCATGGCAAGCCGCGCTGGCTGCTTCTGGACGAGCCGGTGGCCAGCCTCGATATCCTGCACCAGCTTGCGATCATGCGGCTGGCGCGCGATTTCTGCCGTGCCGGCGGCGGGGTGATCGCGATCATGCACGACCTCAACCTGACCGCGCTGTTCGCCGATCATGTGGTGCTGATGCGCGAGGGTCGGGTGATCGCCGCGGGCAGCCCGAAGGACACCATCACCGACGACAATCTCCACGCCGTCTTCGCCACAAGGTTATCCGTCAGCCAGAAGCCGAAGGACGATACGCCCTTCGTGCTGCCGCATTCGGCCGTCAGTTAGGAATACAATCCTTGCAAGATTGGGGGCTATGCGGAGAGGCTGGCCGATCACGGAAATAACTCAGGCGCGATACCGGTAGAAATGCATTCGCGTGTCGCCGAATTCGCGGGTCTCCAGCGGCTGGTAATCCTCCGAAACCATTGGCGCCAAATCCGCGCGCTCCTCCAGGATCGCGAGCGCCCCGGGCTTCAGCCAGCCGCCATCATGGGCCGCGGCCATTGCCTTTTCGCCGAGCCCCTTGCCATAAGGCGGGTCGGCGAACAGGAAATCATAGGGCTCTATCCGGTTGGCGGGGCCGAGACGCGTGGCGTCGCGGCGCATGATCCGGGTGCGGCCGGCAAGGCCAAGAGCCTCGATATTGGACCATAAAAGCCCCCTGCCCTCGACGCTGTTTTCAACGAACAGCACCGCCTTGACGCCACGCGAGAGCGCCTCGAGCCCCATCGCGCCGGTGCCCGCGAACAGATCGATCATCCGCGCGCCGTCGAGCGCCTCCGGATAGGCATGGCTCAGAATATTGAACAGGCTCTCGCGGGTGCGGTCGGTCGTCGGCCTTATGTCGGAGGACTTCGGCGTGGCGAGCGCGCGCCCGCGAAACTCACCGCCGACGATCCGCATTGCCCTTCGGCCCCCTGCCCGGACCGCCCTCACGTGAACCGCCGGAGCGCGGCCTGTCGCCGCCCGGACGCTTGCCGCCTTCGGGGCGTCCGCCGCGCTTGTCGCCGGAAGGACGGTCGCCGCGTGGCGCTGCGCCTTCCCGCTTCGGCCCGTCGAAACGCTTGCCGCCTTCCGGCCGGCCCTCGCCGCGCGGCCGCTTGGGGCCGTCGAAACGCCGCGCCTCGCCGGTATCTTCGGCACCGGCCTCACGCGGCTT
>NZ_DEPM01000042.1:0-4755 GCF_002358775.1 Martelella sp. UBA3392 | reverse complement strand
CCGGCCTCACGCGGCTTGCGCGGTCCCCTGTTCGCCGGCTTGCCTGCCGGTTTGGCGAACGGCTTGCCCCTGCCGCCGGCCGGTCCGCGCGCGCGCGGCGCATCGCCATCGGCTGGTCCGCTGCGGCGACCATCACGCCGCGCGTCACGGCGCGCATCTTCCTTTGCCTTGTCCTCGGCCTTCTTCTTGGCCTTGGGGCCAAGCGGACGCGCGCCTGGCGCCATCCAGACATTGGCGGCGCGGTTGCGGGTCACGATATCCTTGAACGGCTTTTCGTCATCGCCCTTGCGCTTGGTGTCGAGCCGGTCGCGGCCGCGTTCCGCGCGCTCGCCGCGATCAAGCTTGTCGGGGCGGCGCTTGCCCGGCTCCGCCCGCTTGCCGGGCTCCGGCTTCCAGTTACCGCCGGATTTCGGGGCCTCGTTCTCCGCCTGCTTGTCATTGTAGATCGGCGCGTCGAAATTGGCGCCGGCCTCCTCGATCAGACGCGGGCCGAGCTGGTCACGCAGCGTGCGGCCGCGCACTTCCATCACAGTGCCCTCGGCAATCTCGCCGAGCTGGAACGGCCCATAGGAGATGCGGATCAGGCGGCCGACCTCGAGCCCGAGCGCGCCGAGCACGTTCTTGATCTCGCGGTTCTTGCCCTCGCGAAGCCCCATGGTGATCCACACATTGGAGCCCTGCACCCGGTCGAGCGTGGCATCGATCGCGCCGTAGAGCACGCCATCGACGGCAATGCCATCCTTGAGCTTGTCGAGATCCGCCTGTTCGATCTTGCCGTGGGCACGCACGCGGTAGCGGCGCAGCCAGCCGGTGGCCGGCAGTTCCAGCACCCGCGCCAGCCCGCCGTCATTGGTGAGTAGCAGCAGGCCCTCGGTATTGATGTCCAGACGCCCGATCGAGACCACCCGCGGCAGTTCGCCCGGCAGGTTGTCGAACACGGTCGGGCGGCCCTCGGGGTCGGAATTGGTGGTCACGAGGCCGGCGGGCTTGTGGTAGATCCACAGCCTGGTGCGCTCGATGCCCCGGATTTCCGCGCCATCGACCTCGATCTTGTCTTCGAGCGTGACATTGTGGGCGGGGGTGTCCAGCAGCTTGCCGTTGACCTTCACCCTTCCGTCGAGGATCATCCGCTCGGCATCGCGCCTGGAGGCAACGCCGGCGCGGGCGAGGATCTTGGAAATCCGCTCGCCCTGCTTTTCCTCGCCGACAGCGGCGGGCGCTTCAGCCTTGCGCGGCGGCTTGCCGCCGGCAGGTTTGTTGCCGCGTTTGGGAAACTTGTCTTTTTCGGTCATTGTGCTTTGCCTGTTTGTCCCGATCCTCTATCAGGTCGGGTCAAAGCCGTTAAGAGGAAAGTTACGATAATGCCCGTCGGCAATGATTTCATGGCATTGGCGCTTACCGAGGCCGAAGCGGCGGCAGCGCGCGGCGAGGTGCCGATCGGCGCGGTCGTCGTGCTCGACGGCAGGGTCATCGCGAGCGCCGGCAATCGCACCCGCGAGATGGCCGACCCCACGGCCCATGCCGAAATCCTGGCACTGCGCGAAGCCTGCCGCGAGCTCGGCTCGGAACGCCTGCCCGGCGCGCATCTCTACGTCACGCTGGAGCCCTGCGCCATGTGCGCGGCGGCGATTTCCTTTGCGAGGGTCGAGCGGCTTTACTATGGCGCGGCCGATCCCAAGGGCGGCGGGGTGGATCATGGCGGCCGGTTCTACGACCAGCCGACCTGCCACCACCGGCCCGATGTCTATTCCGGTTTTTCCGAAAGCCGCTCCGCCGAACTTCTGCGGAGCTTCTTCAGCGAAAAGCGCTCAGACTGAACCGTCGGCGACCTTGCGCAAGGTCTCGCCTTCCAGCCGGTAGCGGATCCATTCGTCCTGCGGCTTGCCGCCGATGCCGTCATAAACGCGGATCGCGCCCTCGTTCCAGTCGAGCACGCTCCATTCCATCCGGCCGCAGTTCCTGGCAACGCCGATCTCCGCGACCGCCTTCATCAGTGCCCGGCCGAGACCGCCGCCGCGATGATCGGGCGTCACATAAAGGTCTTCCAGATAGATGCCATTGCGGCCCTGCCAGGTGGAGAAGCTGAAATAGTAGACCGCGAACCCCACCGGCTCGCCATTGGCCTCGGCAATCAGCGCGCCGGTGACGGAGTTTTCGCCAAAGATCGCCTCGGCAAGGCCCTCTTCGCTGGTCTCGACCTGATCGAGCGCCTTCTCAAACTCTGCGAGTTCGCAGACAAAACGATAGATGGCGCCGGCGTCGCTCCGCGTCGCCGGCCGAATGGTGTAACCCATGGCGTCCTCGAAATTCAGGCTATCGCTGACCGGCGTTCTTCGACGATTCCAGGAAGTCGTCGGTCGCGCCGCTGTTGCAGTTGAAGAACAGGAAGCAACTGTCGGGGTCCTTGCCCTCGGCAAGCTTCTTGCGGCGGCGCTCCTTGGCGCGCTCCGGCTCGCCGAGATCGTTCACCGCCGCCGGATTGCTCGGCATGCGGTATTCCTGCGGCGGATCGATGAGATAGCGGCGCTGGCTGATGTCGATCGTGGTCGCTTCCTTCTTCGCCGCGCGGAAAGCCTCAAGCTGTTCCTTTTCGGTCATCTTGCTCGGATCGTCGCCTGCAAGCAGCGGCGAGCGATAGAACGGATTGTCCTTGTTCGCCTCGGCCTCCTCATAGAGGCGGTTGCGCTGCTCTTCCGGCGATTCGACCCAGTTGGGATTGTCGGCGGAGGCAAGCGATTTCTGCGGCGGCGCAAGCGAGGCCATGTTCGTGCCCTTGGTCGGCTTCACGAGGTCGGGGCGCGGCTCGTAATCGATGTCAGGCTGGTCCGGATTGATCACCAGTACGGCCTCGCCGAGGTCTTCGACAAGCTGGGTGGTCGCGGTCTTGCCGGTGCCATAGGTCGGCGCGCCAAGGCAGGCGGAAAGCGATGCCACGCCCGCAAGGGCAATTGCGATCTTCATCGAACGGAGAACGAATGTCATGCGCTGTCTACCAAACCTCCGCGCCGGCGGCGCTTCTTGTTATCAGGTCATCAACCACATTGTGGCGATGAATCCGGCGAAACCGCGACATTCCTAACGCAGAACCACCATTTTCGCAATTCGGCTTATAAACTGGTGGAAAAAGCCGGGAAAGCCCCGGCCTTCGCCTCATCCGGCGAGCGCCGCAAGTTCCCTGAGCGCCGCCGCATCGCGCGCCGACACATCCGGATAGTCCGGATCGGAGCCGACATCCTCGGTCACGCGCCAGGAGCGGGCGCATTTGGTGCCGGTTGCCAGCGCCGGGACCACGGCCACATCAGCCACCTCACGCAGGCGGAAGGCGTCTTCCGGGCCCTTGCCCGCCTCGATGGTGATCGCAGAGGTGATGCAGATTTCCTCGAAATCGCGGCCATCGAGGGCTGCAAGCAGCGTCTCGTCGTCGACATAGACGATGGGTGCTGCCTCAAGCGAGGAACCGATGCGC
Source organism: Martelella sp. UBA3392 (assembly GCF_002358775.1). Classification (NCBI taxonomy): domain Bacteria; kingdom Pseudomonadati; phylum Pseudomonadota; class Alphaproteobacteria; order Hyphomicrobiales; family Aurantimonadaceae; genus Martelella; species Martelella sp. UBA3392. Next base: position 1,289 of record NZ_DEPM01000042.1, on the reverse strand, counting down.
TTTTCGCGGCGCTCGATTTCCAGCGCCCCGGTAACCACGGTGCGCACCGCGCGGATTTTCTCCCACCTGGCCGCAAGCACATCGTCCTTCCATTCCGCCGGCACATCGGGGAACTGTTCGAGATGCACCGAAACCGCCTCGGGGTTCCGCGACAGCCAGGCCTCGTCCATCGTAAACGGCAGCATCGGGGCAAGCCAGGTGACGAGGCAGTCGAACAGCTTGCGGATGACATGCAGGGCTGCACGGCGGCGCAGGCTCGACGGCGCATCGCAATAAAGCGCATCCTTGCGGACATCGAAATAGAACGCCGACAGCTCGATATTGGCGAAATCGTTCAGCGCGCGGGTGATGCGCTTGAAGTCGAAATCGTCATAGCCCTTGCGCACCAGCGCGTCGAGTTCGGAAAGCCGGTGCAGCATCAGCCGCTCCAGTTCCGGCATATCGGCCAGCGCGATCTCCTCGCCCTGGTCATGGGCGAGCGTGCCGAGCATCCAGCGCAGCGTGTTGCGCAGCTTGCGGTAGCTGTCGACATTGGTCTTGATGATCTGGTCGCCGAGCCGCTGGTCGTCCCAGTAATCGGTGGTCATGACCCACAGACGCAAGATATCTGCGCCGGACTTCTTCATAACGTCCTGCGGCACGACGGTGTTGCCAAGTGATTTCGACATCTTGCGGCCATGCTCGTCCATCGTAAACCCGTGGGTGATCACCGTATTGTAGGGCGCGCGGCCACGGGTGGCGCAACCTTCCAGCAGCGAGGAATGGAACCAGCCGCGATGCTGGTCGGAGCCTTCCAGATAGACGTCCGCCGGCCATTTCAGGTCCGGACGGTCCTCCAGCGTGAAGGTGTGGGTGGAGCCCGAGTCGAACCAGACATCGAGAATGTCGGTGACCATGTCCCACTCTTCATGCGCCCGGTCACCCAGGAAACGCTCGCGCGCGCCATCGGCGAACCAGGCATCCGCGCCCTCGGCCTCGAAAGCTTCGAGGATGCGGGCGTTGACGGCATCATCGACCAGCACATTGCCGGCCTTGTCGGCGAACACGCAGATCGGCACGCCCCAGGCGCGCTGACGGGAGAGCACCCAATCCGGACGGTTCTCGATCATGCCGCGCAGCCGGTTCTTGCCGCCGGCGGGTACGAAACGGGTGTTGTCGATGGCGGCGAGCGCGCGGGTGCGCAGCGTGTCGCCCCCCTCACCCTGCCCCTCTCCCCCCTGGGGAGAGGGGACTGAGAGGCCGCCGCTTGCCGCAGCCTCGCCCTTCTCCCCTGAGGGGAGAAGGTGGCC
>NZ_DEPM01000175.1:10309-15694 GCF_002358775.1 Martelella sp. UBA3392 | reverse complement strand
GACATCGGACGCATCGAAACCGGTCACGGCCTCGGAGAAGGTGAAGGTCACATTGCCGGTCTGGCCGTTGTTCTCGATATCCACAACGACCGAGGGGTCTGTCAGGTCAAGATTCGTGGTGTCTGAATCGGAAATCGGGTTGCCGTTTTCGTCATCGACCGGGTTGCCGTTCTCGTCAGTAACAGTTCCGATCACCTCAACATCACCCTCGGCAATGTTGTCGCGCGGAATTTCATACGACCAGTTTCCGTTCTCATCGACCGGAATGGGCTCGGACGTGACAATGTTGCCGTTTTCGTCCGGGTAGGACACGACAACGTAGTCGCCCGTGCTGCTGCCGCTGACCGTCACGCGATCGCCGGTCGGGTCGTCAGTGATATCCTGTACGTCGACCACCGGGAATACGGGCGCGGCATCGTCGTCGTCTCCGCCCCCGGCAAAGGCCAGGCCGCCGGCCCCGGCGGCGGCAAGTCCGCCCAGCGCCGCTAACGGGAATGGCGCCACACCATCAGCGCCGATCTCGGCGAAGGCGAAGTCGCTCCACGGACCGGAATACTGCCCCCACCATGCAATGCCGTCATCGTCGACAAGGATCAGTTCACTGCGCTCGTCATCGAAATCGATGAAGAAGTCGCCGATAACGATTGTCTCCCCGGCGGCCGTGACGATCAGGAGATCGTTGCCGTTCTGTTCGAACGAAACAACGCTTTCCGGCGCGATGGGAAGCTTGACTACAGACGCCTCGTCAAGCTGCAGACCGGTTACGGGCTGACGATGCTGGGAGCCGTCGCTCTTGTCGATAATGATTGCATCCATGGGAGTACTCCTCAAAAAAACTCATTGAATGACAGCGCTACCACACTCTCACGGTGCAAAGACGCTTGCTCATCGGCGCACTGCTTCGCTATGTTGGGGACCCGTGTAGTGGATTGTTAACTACCACTTTAACGGAGGTCACTAGCGCATACTTGCGTCGTCTGCAAGCCGTGTAAGTCATTTTTTCTGAACCGGAGATGAATTTTCGTATTTTTTATAAAGTAATGTTTTTACATATATAATCGCACGATCTTGAGGTCACGGGATGTGAAATGGCTCGAAGAGCGGCCGATTCCCACTGTAAATTCAATCAGATGATTGAAGCCAATTTTGCAGAAACATGACAAATCAGGGCGAGTTTTGAACCAACAAAGGCATGCGCATTTTTTGGTTGCATGCGATAATTTTCCACAAGTTATCTCTTTTTCTTATTCTCTCTTAGGTTGTGAATCATTAAACGGCCGGACGACAGGTATCGCTGCGCAAGCGGCAAGCGCTGCCGCGTCCATTCGGACGGCGGTCCTTTCTTCAAAAACTCAATGGAAACTTAGCGTTGACTTACGCCCTGGCCATCGTCGATGACGCCGGAACCCGTCATTTCGCCTTTTCGTTCCGCAACTTCGGGCTGATAGCTGGCCGTCAGCGCTTCGGCCCGCTCAATACGGTCCGAGGGCAAGGGATGGGAAGTGGTGTAAGAACGCCTTGCGCCAGGCGGCGCGTCCATGGCCTGCATCGTTTTCAGGAAACGCACCAGCGCCGCGGGGTCGTATTCAGCCTCGGCCAGCAATTGAATGGCCATCGCGTCGGCTTCCAGTTCCTGTTGCCGGGAAAGGGCCGCGACTTGCGCGCTGGCGTCGGCGAGAAGCGCACGCACGCGATCACTGTCCGGCAGGGCCGCGGCAATGTCCGCGCTGGAGATGGCCGCCTGCCGCCCAAGGCGGGCGCGGGCTTCGGCGTGACCGGACAGGATATGGGCCATCTCGTGAGCGACGACGGCCGCGATCTCGCTCTCATCATCGGTCAGCGCGAGTAGCCCCCGCGTCAGATAGATATATCCGCCCGGCGCGATATAGGCATCGGGTATCGGCGAGTTCAGCACGAGGATGGTCATCGGCCTTCCGCCGGCGGCCTCAGATAGTCTCTTGCCGATTTCAGCCAGTTCCCGCGAAACCTCGGGGTTACTGTACAGCCCGCCGGATTCTTGCACCAGGCGACGGCGAAAGGCGTCCGCCTCGCTTTGCTCCCGCGGCGCCGGATCAGTGTTGACGGCTTGGCATCCGGCAAGGCCGGACAGAACCATCAAGATGACGATGCCGCCGGCGCGGCATGAAAGAAAACCCGTGAAGGCCCGCGCCCGGCAGGCCAGTTTATGTCTGTTCTTCATTCCGATGCGCATTCCCCGCGAAAACCCGTACTGTATTCACGCGTGCCGCATCATGCATAACGAAGTTTCAATCCGGCCTGTAACACAACGTGATATTTTTGAATTACAGTAAAGATTGACGGGAGGCCGGTTCTGAGGGCGAGTGCGGCGACGGCGCGGCCTGTACTCTTGGCCAGCTTACGGCGTTCGAACCGGTTCTCGTCCCGACGCCCATGCCCGGCGATAACGTCGTTATGGACAATCTGCCTGCCCTTAAAGTCGCGGTCGTGCGCGAAGCCCTTGAGGAGGCAGGGGCAAGCTTGCGTTTCCTGCCGCCCTATTCCCCGACCTCAACGCAAACGACCGTTGCCTGTCGGACCGTCGACAATCCTTTGGGAAATAAATCGGCGAAGCACCCCGAACGTTCTCCTCGTCTGGATGCAAGAATTACTGCGAAGCCGCCGGATATGAACCTGTTCAATGAGTTAGAGCGTCTTTTGTGTGTCCCATAGGACGCACAATGCTCCAAGGGGCCGGACGCCAAAAGAACACTATTCTGCGCTCAGGGTTTCCTGGCATACTTGCGAAAACGCGTGTTTCCTGTTTTTCAGGCAGCTCTTGATTGTGAATGGGTTCAACCCACCGCATACGTCTCTCATTTCTGACTGGCACATACTGGCGGTGACCCAAAAAGCCTGACAAACGGGAGACAGTTTCGAACTGTTCTCCTCGACACAGGCCGATATGGCATCAGGCGTGAGCCGCCACGGCCGTAGACAAACCGAGCGGATTTCTGCTCCGCACGCTTGTTTGACCGCAGCCGATGGCGCGGCGGCCATGGCGGCGTGTAGCGAGATGAGCACGCTCAAGGCCGCGATGAACGCTGGGCTCCAAGTAAAACGACGATCTGCAATTGGCGCAGTTTTCGCATTCTGCTTAAAGCTGGTGTTTGGTTGGAACCGCCCTTCGGCTTGGCTCATGGGGGTCAATCTCCTGGTTATCCTGCATGCGGCGATCGGGAGTTCGAACGGACAAGAGGATGGATTTCCGTCGTGTTGCAGGTCGTCGAAGCTGAAGAATTCGTTTGCCTCGGCAACTGGCCTCGAACAGCAAGGCTCTGTTCGCGCGGCGGCAAGAAGGCATTAGTGCGTCACGAGCGGTTTGGGTTTCTTTTCGGTCCATTCCGGTGGCAGCCCGTAATTGGCCGCGATGGCGCCCAACACTCCGGGCGCCCGGCCAAAGGCGTCACAAGCGGGGTATTTGGGTTTTCCGCCCAGCCAGGATTGCACGCCGTGCCTCGTTGGAAGGGAAATGTCCCACATCTTTGGCTCCTTGCCAGCGATGAGCATTTCGGAAAAGTCACTCGCGAACTTTGATGCGAGGCCATAGGCGTCGCCCACCTCCGAAACGCGAGGATTGTCCTGGATCGCGTTTGCCCCGCGCGCCCAGACGATCGCCGCGCGCTGGACGCCGCCGCTGTCAACCGCCTCCGATTCAACCGACAGCCCACCCAGGCCGATGGGCAGGCGTGGCACGCCGACGAAGGGAACATCGCTAGGTATGGCGAATCCGCCGCCCACGGTCACGACGGTTGCAATTCCCGCCGCCGTCTTGTTCGTCGGAACAACGTTGGTGATGACGGACCGGATCGTGATATCCGCCGGCTGGCCGGCTGGAACCATCTGATATTTTTCGCTCAGCGCGACGCAGAGTGCCCGATCCAGTGCATTGGACACCATTGAACGGTCGGCCCGCGCTTTGACACGGGATGCGGCGCCGAATGCGTATGTGGTCGGCACGATGCTGGCCGTCTTCGCCGCTGCTAGACCTTTGCCATCCACGTAAATTCGCTTCTTTGACAGCTTTCCCTTGGGAGCACCGAGATTGCTGTAGGACGTCAGTGTTCCAGCGTCCTTCAGAGGCACCGAGGCACATCCGGATATCGCAACAATTACCGGCAAGGCCAGGCTGAGAACTCTCAATGGGAATCGTCGCGGAGGAGCGGCAAATCCCCGGAACGCGAAAATTGATGGATTGTTGGTCACGCTTTATAGCCTCCGTCACCGATGTTGGAGGGACGGTGCGAGCTTGGGATTGCCGCAACATTACAGACTGCTCTAAGGAAGGACGATTTTGCCGTTGGCATGGCTGTAGGGAGGCTCAAGGCACCCTTTGCTTTGGGATGCCGCCTCCACCGAATGATGCTCTATGTCCAGTCAGGCATCTCGTAAGACGAATGCCAGGATGCTGGCAATCCCAAGCGCGAAAGTTGCCGCCGCAAGGTTGTGCTCTTGCCCGCTCCGTTGGGACCGAGGAAGCCGGTAATGGCACCCGGTTCCGCGGTGAATGGCAGATCCTTCACCACCAGCTTATTGCCGTATCTCTTGGTAAGTCGATGCGCTCTGATGCCGGCTGGGGTTCCTTTGTCGAGAGGCTGGTTGGTGTGACGCATCTCCCCGTCCGCGAGAGGAAGAATTGCATTCGAGTGGATGTCCTGCCCCGTTACAAGCGGTTGGGACCGGCAGTGAACGATGGTGCTCATTTCCTACCCCAGGACATAGACGTAGGCATAGGCGTAGGCGCATTCGGGGTTGCTTTGCGCCGTCGCGGGTTGCAAGCCACCACCAAAGGCTTTCGAGACCGGGGCGGCGGCAATGGTCGCCAACGAGGCGGCGAGCAGTGCGCGGCGCGTCAATGGGAATTGTCCGTGTCTTTGCACGGCGATGGGATATTGGTGATCGTCAATCATGCTCACTCCGGGAAAAATGTGCCCTGCCGAGCAGACAAAGCGGGCAGCTTCGACTACTTGGCAGAAAAACACCGATGTCTGGTCAAAAGGGGTTGCGGGGATCGGCCAGCAATGCCGGGTCCGGGACAACCGATTGGCTCGCCACGTTCGCCAGCATCTGGTGCGCCATGTGGAATCCGAAGTCTTCGGAGATCGCCTTCTTCCAATGCCGTGACAGGATGTTGTGGGTCGCCCAGCGCGTGTAGCGCGGCCTTTTCATCATGTAGCGGGCGAGGTCCCAGGCCCTGTCGAGAAGCTCCTCCTGCGGAAAAATCTCATTGACGAGACCGCGTTCGAGGGCCGTTGGCGCCGGAATGGATTTCGCCGCGTAGATATAATATGCGGCGCGCTTTGGACCCATCAGGGCTTGCAGCGCCATGCCCTGCCCGTCGCCCGGAGGGCTTCCCAACCAGAAGTG
>NZ_DEPM01000175.1:0-9928 GCF_002358775.1 Martelella sp. UBA3392 | reverse complement strand
TCCGTGTGGACGCCGGGGCCGTTGACGGCTGCGATGGTGGGCATGTCGATGCTGTAGATGAAGCTTTCGATGTGCTTCCACCCGTCCATCATCCGCTGGTAGATATGATCCGGGTCCAGCTCTGCCGCCGGTTTCGGATTGAGCCCTTTCGGATCGCCCATCATCCATTGGTCGCCCGTGCCGGTCAGGATCAGCACCTGGTTCTTGGGATCATTGCCGACATCCTGCCAGACGCGGGCCCAGGCGTTGTGGGCGGCGTGGGTATGTCTGTAGGGACCGTCGTCGGTGTGCATGCGAAGCTCGATGATGCCGTCCTCGCGCCGCATCCTGAAAAAGCGCTCATAGCGCTTCGCGTAGTCGTCGAACGATGTCGGTGCGGCATAACCCGTCCATTCCGCGCTCGGATCCCAGGTCATGAGCACTGCCTCCGGGAACGGGCGGTAAAAACTGCGATTGAGATGCGCGCGAGGACCTGGGCTGGCAGCGAAGCCCGCCAGCCGCTCGCCCACGATGTGCGATTGTCGTTTGTCATAAAGCTTGCTCTCGTTTCAACGCCGCCGCAGGTTGCAGAGGCGGCTCGCGAGCAACAATGGAACGCAAGAATTGCGTGGACATTACGGGCCGCGCCACGAATGCCCTTCGTGCTCAAAGCCGCATTGTCACCTTGGTGCCGTAGGAGCCGCTTTCGATACTGGCATGCCCGCCATGTTTTTCGACGATTTGCTTTACCAGGCTCAATCCAAGGCCTGCCCCGCGGCTGTTCGGGACCACGCGGTAGAAAGGCTCGAACACCAGGTCCTGCTGATCTGCCGGGATGCCCGGCCCTTCGTCGCTCACGCTGATTTCGCCGTCCGCCAAAGCGGAAACCGTGATTGTCCCATAGCCGCCGGCGTGCTCGATGGCGTTGCGGATGAGGTTGCCGATCGCGCGACGCAGGGCCGAGCTATCGCCTTTGCGCTCGACGCACTCTGCCTCGCCATGAAACGACATCTCGTAACCTGCCGCGATTGCAAGCGGCGCGAGATCCGCCACCGCCGTGCGCGCGATGTCGACGAGATCCACCGTTTCGTCGAGATCGATCGTTTGGTTGCCGCGTTCGAAATCGAGAAGCTGCTCCGCCATATCCGCCAGGCGCGCAACGTCATCCAGCAATCGCCGGCGCTCCGGCCCTTCAGACAGGCCCTCGATGCGCGTCTGCACGATCGCGATCGGCGTCCTGAGTTCATGCGCCGCGTCGATCAAAAAGCGCTGGCGTTTTCGGAACTCATTCTCGATACGGTCGAGCGCGCCGTTGAATGCGATGACCAGCGGAGCAACCTCTTTGGGGATGCCAGCCACAGGAAGCCGGTCCCCATGCCGGTGGGGTTCAATTTGCGACGCCATGTCAGCAACGTCGCTGACGCGCGCGATTGCATGCCCGACGATGCGGGGAACCGCGAGAAAGATGGCCGGCAGCGCAATTGCGAGCAACGAGAGGTAGATCGGATAGGCCTCTTTGAAGATCGTGAAAACAGGCCACCCTTTGCCGGCGATGCCGCCGAAGAGAATCCTGACTTCCCCGATCGGCGTCTCGACGTCCTCGATCGAAGCGATTTCACGCACACCGCTTGCTCCGCGAATATCGGCCGAATGAAACAGGCTCACCAGCGGAGAAATGGCGGCATAGTTTGCGGGAACAGTTCCGCGGGAGAGAGAGGCCCCGTCGGTTGTGGCGGCCACGAACCAAAGCCTGTCGTTCCGTTCCATCAACAATCGAAGCGCCGGCGTTTCTCTGAGTGCGAGCGTGCCATGACGATCGCGCTCAATCGCTCCCGCCACGGCGGATTTGACCTCCTGCTCCATGGCGACATTGGGCGAAAGAACCATCGTGCCATAGACGCAAAGCCCGAGGATGACCCCAGCAATGACGACCGAAATCACGAGACTGAGCTGCCAGCTCAATCGCCACCGGAGCGAGGGATTGGATTGGCGTCCGGCGCGCATTATTCCTCCCTCAGAAGATAGCCGACACCGCGGATATTGTGGATCGTCACCCCCGCGTCGGCATCCGCCAGCCGCTTTCGCAGCCTCGATATATGCGCATCAAGAGCGTTGGATTGTATTTCCTCCTCGTAGTTATAGACCGCAACCTCGAGCGTGGAGCGAAGGACGGTCTTTCCCTTCCGCCTGGCAAGCGCCTGAAGGACCAGAAGTTCACGCCTGGGAAGATCGAGCGGCACGGTGCCAGACGTGACATCGAGATTCAGCGGATCGATCTGCAACCGCCCCACCCGAATAGTCTGTTCCTCCAGGGTTGGCGGACGTCGCAGCAGGGCGCGCACCCGCGCCATCAGTTCTTCGATGAGAAACGGCTTTCCAAGATAATCGTCCGCGCCAAGGTCCAGCCCCTCGACGCGCTCCATCGGCTCATTTCTGGCGGTCAGCACGATGACGGGCGTATCAACCTCGGCCCGTCTCAGCTTCGGAATGAATGTCAGGCCCTCGCCATCGGGCAAGCGCCGGTCCAGCAGAATGGCGTCGTATGTGTTTTGAAGCGTGAGTTCATATGCGTCCGCGAGATACAAGGCATGGTCGATGACAATGCCTTGCTTGCTCAGCGCCGCCGACAGTGCGTTCGCCAACTCCCGTTCATCTTCAACCAGCAGGAGTCTCATCGCGTCTCCGGGTTTTCTGCAGACAGCAGTCTTTCCTACCAAGATTGCAACAGCATTACGGGGATACAAGGGTTGAACGCTCCGGGGGGCAAGCCTTGACCGAACGCAGGTGTCGGACGACAGGTTCATGGCGGACAAATCATTCCGGCGGCGCAATCGTCCGCCGCCGGAAATCGACTTCTGAAACCCCTGTCTATTTGCTCTCGATCCGCCCCTGGGAGCCTGTTTCGGTTTCGCTCTTTATCGTGCTCCAGGCCGGATCGTCCGGATAGAGCGCGGTTCTGAGATAGGCCCAGGTGATGCGCTGGATGGCGGCAACGCGTTCAGGGCTTTCGTCCGATGTTTCCGCCGCGTCATAGCCCGATATACCGCCGAAAATGTGTCCGGCATCCCTCACGGTCAGCAGCGATTTGGGGGCCGGAGCAAGCCGATATGCATCGGCCCGCCAGTCCGCGCGCTCGGAGAACATCGGGTTGATGTCCTTGTCGCCCGTCACGACCAGGCAAGGCGTCGTCATGAAGCTGAAGTCGCTGTTGACCAGCGCCGGATAGCGTTCGGCTATCGTTGCGGATGCACCGCTTCCGCTGCCCGGCGGCGAGAACAGGACGGCCGCCTTTATTCGTGGCTCGGAGAGGTCCACGTCTTCACCACTTTCGGGATCCTTCACGCGCATGCCGGCCAGCATGGCGACGGTGTGCCCGCCCAGGGAATGCCCCACCGCGGCGATGCGGTTCCTGTCGATACGTCCCGCAAGGCCGGGGACGGCGGTTTCGATCTCATCGAGATGATCGATGATGAAGCTCATATCCCTCGGGCGCGATTTCCAGAACAGCGGCCCCTCGGGGCCGCTCGTGTCGAGGCCGAGTGTCTTGGAATTCTGGTGCGTTGGAATGATCACCACAAAGCCATGGGAGGCATAAAAGTCGACCAGCGGGCCATAGCCTCGCATCGAGGCGATGAAATTGGACGAGCCGTGGCCGTGAGACAGCAGGAGCACCGGCAGTTTGTCGCCCGTCGCCGGGACCACGACCCGCATTTCGAGCGGCGCCTGTCGACCCGGGACCTCGAACGTCACCGGACTGAAGGAAAGGATGGGTGTCGCCATCGGCACCGGCGGTCTGTCGGGCTTTACGGTTGGTTCGGGCATGGTCAGTGTCTCCATTCGCGGCATGATATTTCAGGGGGCAGACCTTCGTTCAGACCGAGTCCAGAATATCCTGGATGAGGCCAGCCTTCTGTAGGGGTTGCCAATTCAGCTTTTGCCTTGTCAGGACACTGGACGCGGGAACGTCCATTCGCGCGATCCGGTCGAGCCAGCCGAAGTGTCCAGCCGAATCTTTGTCCGAAAGTGACGTCACCGGCATATTCAATCGCCTGCCGATCGCTTCGGCGACGTCGCGGACCGCAACGCCATCTTCGCTCACCGCGTGGTAGCGCCCGCCGCTCGCGCCATTCTCGAGCACGAGGCTGTAAAGCCGGGCGGCATCAAGCCGGTGAACCGCCGGCCAGCGGTTTTGGCCGTCGCCCACATAGGCCGAAACACCCTTTTTGCGCGCATGATCCATCAGATAGGAGGCAAATCCCTGCCGATTGCGGTCGTGGACCTGCGGCATCCTGATCACCGACACGCTGACGCCGCTGTCAGTCAAAGCCATCGCCACCTGCTCCGATACGCGCGGCATGCCATGGGCGCCGGCCGGCAGGATATCGATCTCGGTGGAAACCTGCCCCATGAGGGGCGGCAGGCCCGACGTGACGATGAACCTTTTGCCCGATCCGGCAAGGGCGCCGCCCATCGCCTCGATCGCGAGGCGGTCCATCTCGCAGTTGTCCGCCATGCGTGAGAAATCATGATCGAAGGCCGTGTGGATGACAGCGTCCGCCTGCTCCGCGCCCCGGCGCAGGCTCTCCAGATCACGCAGATCGCCTTTCAGGACATCACAACCCGCTTGCCGCAAGACTTCGGCAGACGGTTCCGACCGCGCAAGCCCCAGAACTTCGTGTCCGTCGTCGAGCAGGTTGGGCACAATCGCCGAACCGATGAACCCGGTCGCGCCGGTCAGAAAAATGCGCATTTCATATCCCTCAAATAAGTCCCCTGGTTTCTCCACTGGCTTTTTGAAGCCCGGCGGCGTATTAAACGGAACAGTCTTCCGTCTATATACGGAACATTGTTCCGCTTAACAAGCGTGTGTTGGAGAATTTTAGGAATCCATGGCTGGCAGATCGTCGGAACGGAATGTGCGCGCAGATGCGCAGCGCAACATCGAGACACTGGTGCGCACGGCACGGGATGTGTTCGCCACATCGGGGGTCGAGGCGCCGATGCGCGAGATCGCGGAAGAGGCGGGTGTCGGTGTCGGGACCATCTACCGCAACTTTCCGCAGCGCTCCGATCTGATTGCAGCAGTGTTTCGCAGTGAGGTGGACGCCTGCGCGGATGCCGCAGCCTCTCTCGCGGACGCCTATCCTCCCGCAGAAGCGCTCGAACGCTGGATGCAGCGCTATGTCGACTTCATCGTTGCCAAGCGCGGACTGGCTGCCGCGCTTCATTCGGGCGACCCGGCGTTCGAAGCGTTGCCGGCCTATTTCGACAGCCGGTTCGAGCCTGCGCTGCAAAGATTGCTCGATGCCGCCGTCGCCGCCGGAGAAATCAGGCCGGATGCAAACCCGTATGATCTCCTGCGCGCGGTCGCGAGCCTGTGCATGCCGTCAAGCGATGGAAATCCAGCAGCCGCGCGCCGGCTGGTCGCGTTGCTGGTGGACGGGCTGCGTTACCGTGCGGCCGGTCAGCGGGGCGCTGCAAGCCCTGCACATGAGCCCGACTAGTCGCCGGGCAAATCTTCTCAGGCAGCTTATACCCGCTGGTTCTCCGGGACCCTGCCGGGCCGCCTCAAGAGAATGGCATCCGATATGATGTCGAACAGATGATCCGCCCGCGGGACGAGCGGAGGCTGGTCGGCAAGCCAGGCCAGGGCGCTGATCAGCGCGAACAGATCGTTGCCATCCATGTCCTGCCGCGCCAGCCCGCTCGCCTGCGCCCGCTTCAGAAGCCCCGCCCCCGCCTGGCGCAGATCGACGCATGAGAAATGCAGGGCGGAATTTTCGTCGGCGATCGCGGCCACCATCGGTGCGATGACACCCTTGTAGCTGTGGGTCACCGCAATCGCCTCGCGCACCCATGTCAACAGCGCTTCGTCGGCCTCTTCGCACTGTGCCAGTTCGCCCGCCCGCGCGCTCAACGCGTCGAAGCTTGTGCGGAGCAAGGCCTCCAATAGGGCTTCGCGCGTCGGAAAATGGCGATGCAGCGTCCCGTCGCCAACGCCGGCCTTGCGGGCAATATCACGCAGCGACGCATCGGCGCCCTCCCCGGAAAGAAGGTCGCGGGCGACGGCGAGGATGTGGTCGTAATTCTTGCGGGCGTCTGATCTCATGATGTCACTTAACAGATGGAGCTCCACCCCGCCTAAACGGGGCAATGCTCCAGCTGTAGCACGCTTACCGTGAGAGGACAAAGCCGTACCAAATGGCTACCGATCGCATCCACGGGAATGACGGCTGCCCGCCAGTCCTACTCCATGGGAGCAATCACCAGCTTTCCCTTGGGGTTGCCGGTTTTTTCGAGCGCAATAATGGCCGGGATCGCTTCAGACAACGGTACGACGCGACCAATCACCGGGGCGAGCTTGCCCTGCGCGGCCGCTTGTGAAATGCCCGCGAAGCTTTCGGGCGTTGGATTGGCGATCACGATGTGATGTCGCGATGAAAGCAGGCAGCCGATTATCTTGGCGGGCGTTGGGACGATGTGCAGCGATAGGCCGCCCTTCTTGAGCATCGCGCCGCACTGGCGCAGCGTTAGAGCGCCTGCGGTATCGAAGATGACATCGAACCGGCGTTTATAGGCCCCGATCTCGAAGGCGTTGTAGTCGATCACCTCACTTACGCCGAGTGCCTGCGCGTCCGCGCCTCCGGACGCGCGACAACTGCCGGTGACGATTGCCCCTTGCATGCGTGCGATCTGCACCGCCGAACGCCCCACACCGCCCAGACACCCGGTGATCAGGACGGACTGACCGGCTCTCAATTTCGCCTTTGCGATGAGGCCGATCCAGGCCGCTGAACCGACGACCGTCAGGGTCGCTGCCTGCTCGAACGTGAGATTCGGTGGTTTCAGCGCAACAGTCTTTGTGTCCGCTACGACATATTCCGCGAAAGCACCGGCTTGCCGGATGGTCGTTGCGCCAAAGACTTCGTCGCCTCGCCTGAATTGATCGACGCCGGGGCCCACGGCTTCGACCACACCGGAAAAGTCATGACCCAGGCCGCGCGGAAAGTGTGAACCGGACAAAATTTTCATTTCTCCGCGCCGGATCTTCCAGTCCATCGGGTTGACGGACGCGGCCTTGACGTGAACCAGAATCTGGCCGCGTCCGGGTTGCGGCTGATCCACATCGGCGAGCGAAAGCTCTTCCGGCTTGCCATACCTGAAATACTGGATGCGCTTCATGACTGGTACCCGTCGGTTTGCTCAGCGCTCATATCAGTTCGCAGCGTGAAACCCATCATCAGCCCGCCCACCAAACCCAGATAAAGGCCGCCCCAAGCATCGCTTCCGCGATGACCGAACGAAAGATGCCCGCACTGACGCGCCGAGCCAGGAATTCGAATACTCCCAGACCCGCCAGCATTATGGCCGTTCCGCCGATGACCAGGCACGCCGCTGAGCGGATTTCCGAGGGGCCGGCTGTTCGCCCGAGGAAAAATATCAGGGCGAGGCCAAGATACATCAGGCCCATCCGGCGAAACAGAATGAGCGCTCCGGCCGTGCTTTCAAGCCCCCACTCCCGGAGAACGCCGCCGCCAAAGACGAGGAAGCGGATGCCGAGAGCGCAACAGGCGATCGTCATGACCAGCGCCAATATCTCAAAGGTCAAACTCGATCTCCTCGTGCACATGAACGCTGAATCGCGAAAGCATCATAGGCGGTCGACTTCAGACGAACTATGCGTCAAAATCCTGCTTTTGTTGGAGTTCATCCAGAATGGATCCGCTGTCCGATATCATCTCCTTCCTGCGACTGCGAAGCTATCTCGTGGGCGGCTTCGAGGCAGGCGGCAACTGGTCGGTCGGCTTTGACGCCCATGAGGCCGTCAAATGCTACGCCGTCACCGCAGGCGCGTGCTGGATTGCTGTGGAAGGCGCTGGCGCGCCTGTGTTTCTGCAGAAGGGCGATTGCTTCATGCTGCCGCGCGGCCAGCCGTTTCAGATCGCCAGCGACCTGAGCCTGCCGCCGGACGACTGGCGCCGCCACTTTCTCGGCGCTGAAGAAGGCATGCTGGTTCAGCTCAATGGCGGCTCAGGCGTGACCGTGCTCGGCGGCCATTTTGCGCTAGCGGGACCGCAGGCGGAGATCTTGCTCGGCATGCTGCCGCCAATCGTCCATTTGCGCGGCGAGGCTGAAACGCTGCGCTGGGCCTTCGAGCGGATGCGGCAGGAACTGACCGATCTCGAGCCGGGCGGCATCCTCATCGCACAGCAGCTCGCCTCGATGATCTTCATCCAGGCGCTCCGCCTCTACCTCAACGAGAACAAGGGGACCGGCTGGCTGTTCGCGTTATCGGACCAGCGCGTGGGGGCGGCCATCAAGGCGATCCATCGGGAACCGTCGCGGCGCTGGGCGGTGGAAACGCTTGCCACTGAGGCCGGCATGTCGCGCGCCAGCTTTGCGGCGCGGTTCCGGCAGTTGGTCGGCGAAAGCCCGATCGAATATCTCACGCGCTGGCGGATGCGCCTCGCCGGACGCCGTCTGGAGCATGGCGAAGCCATCGGCGCGATTGCCCATGCCCTCGGCTATGAATCGGAAAGCGCGTTCAGAACCGCCTTCAAACGCGTGACGGGCACGACGCCCCGCCATCACGCGCGTTCGTCGGGACAGAATGGTGCCGCGCGTTTCTTCCCGTAGCGTCACGTCGTTTTAGATGTGGCGCGAGGCGTGTTGACACACTCCCCGGAAACACGATCGCGGGCGACAGCGAGGACGCGGTCGTCCTTCTCTCGACCATCTGATTTCATGATACGGCTTGACAAATGGAGCGGCGCGCCATTTAAACGGGGCATCGCTCCACATAATGCGGGGCAGTGCTCCATCTGTAGCACTTTTGCCTTGAAAGGACAAAGCCATGTCGAATGAAACAATGAAAGCCGTCCGGATCCACGCCTTTGGCGGCCCGGACGTCCTGCAATACGAAGATGCGCCGAAACCCGCGCTTCAGTCGGGAGAAGTCCTGGTGCGCGTCCACGCCATCGGGATCAATCCCCCAGACTGGTACCTGCGCGACGGCTACAGGGCGCTTCCGCCGGAATGGCGGCCGCAGGTCGACTTTCCGCTCATTCTGGGCACCGACATCTCAGGGGTGGTCGAGGCGGTCGCCGATGATGTCGAAGGCTTTTCCGCCGGCGATGAAGTCTATTCCATGGTGCGATTTTTCAGCGTCGGGGAAAGCAAGGCCTATGCGGAATATGTCAGCGTGCCGGCGTCCGAGCTTGCGAAAAAGCCCGCCGGCATCGATCACATTCATGCCGCCGCCGCACCCATGTCGCTGCTCACCGCCTGGCAGTTCATGGTGGCGCTTGGCCACAACGAACCGAACCCGCTGCAAGCCAGCCCGCATCAGCCGGTTCCGCTTCAGGGCAAGACCGTGCTGGTCAACGGGGCCGCGGGCGGCGTCGGGCATTTCGCGGTGCAGGTGGCGAAGCTGAAGGGCGCACAGGTGATTGCGGTTGCCTCAAGCGGACATGAGGCCATTTTGCGCGACCTCGGCGCCGACGAATTCATCGACTACACCAAAACGCCGCCCGAGGACGTGGCCCGCGACCTTGATCTTGTCGTCGATGCGGTGGGTGGTCCGACAACGGGCCGTTTCCTCCAGACCCTGAAGCGCGGAGGCGCCCTGTTTCCGGTCTACCCGCTTGGCTTTGCGGATGCCGAAGAGGCCGAAAAACAGGGCATCACGGTTTCCGCGACCCAGGTCCGTTCCAGCGGAGCCCAACTGACGGAACTTGCCCACCTGCTCGATGACGGAACGATCCGCGCCGTCATCGACAGCACCTATCCGCTTGCCGAGGCGCGCCAGGCGCATGAACGGGCCGCCGAGGGCCATATCCAGGGAAAGATCGTGCTGACCGTCGGCCTGTGAACGGGAGGAGCCCGACATGCTCATACTCATGGGTTACATCCACATCGATCCACGGGACGTCGACGCATTCGTCCGCGA
>NZ_DEPM01000062.1:12728-13189 GCF_002358775.1 Martelella sp. UBA3392 | reverse complement strand
CACCGCGCCGCCCAGGAAGCGGCCGAACTCAGCGGCTTCGACCATGAGGCGGTGCTCCATTCCGGCGGTTCGGTCTCGCCGGAAATGCAGGTGCCGAAACTCGCATGGCTGAAGCGCAACCGCCCGGATCTCTGGGAACGGGCAGGCGGCATCTTCGATCTCGCCGACTACCTCACCTTCCGCGCCACCGGCAGCGATCGCCGCTCGCTCTCCACGCTTTCGGCCAAATGGTTCTATCGCGGCGATCACGTCCTTCCCTGGCCGCTCGGTCTTCTGGAACAGGCCGACCTCACCGATCTGCGCGACAAGGCGGGAATCCCGGAGATCATTCTTGTGCCGGGCGATGCCGCGGGCCGGCTGACGGCGGCGGCGGCCGGCGACCTTGGCCTTGATGGCGAGGTTGTGGTTGCGGCTGGCCTGATCGACGCCTATGCCGGCGCGCTCGGCGCGCTGCCGCCGCC
>NZ_DEPM01000062.1:7231-12425 GCF_002358775.1 Martelella sp. UBA3392 | reverse complement strand
GCTCGGCGCGCTGCCGCCGCCCGACCGCAAGGCCGATGGCGAACTGGCGCTCATCGGCGGCACGTCGAGCTGCATCGTCGGCTATGAAAGCCGGCCCGTCTTCGCGCCAAGCCTCTGGGGGCCTTATTTTTCCGCGCTCTACCCGGCGCGATGGCTGTTCGAGGCGGGCCAGTCGGCCACCGGCGGCCTGCTCAACCATCTGCTGGAGGTCCACAGTGCCGGCGGCACCGCCACTGAGGAACAGCATGGAAGGGTGATCGCCCGAATCGAGGAAATGCTGCAAAAGCGCGGCCCGGGCTTTGCCGACGGGCTCGATATCCTGCCGGATTTTCACGGCAGCCGTTCGCCCTTCGCCGACGCCTCGATGACCGGCATGGTCGCCGGGCTGACGCTTGACGGCAGTTTCGACGGGCTCTGCCGGCTCTACTGGCGCGCCTCGGTGGCGATCGCCCTGTCGCTCCGCCAAATCCTTGCCCTGCTGTCCGAGAACGACATCGCCGCAACGCGCCTGCATTTGGCCGGCGGCCACAGGCGCAATCCGCTGCTCACCCGGCTTTACGCCGATGCCACCGGCCTTCCTGTGATGGTCTCGCCGACCGAGGACGTCGTTTTGCTCGGTTCCGCCATCCACGCCGCAACCGCCGCGCGTCTCGCCCCCGATCTCGGAGCGGCCGCGCGCGCCATGCAGGCGATGCCGGTGGAGATCGCGCCCGATCCGAACCTTGCGGATTACTATGCCCGCCAGTATCGCCGGCTGGAAATCCTGCAGGCCTGCCGCAACGAACTCAAGACCCTCGCATAAGTGGCGACAGAAAGACATAAACAAACCTTTATGTCTTTCTTGCCAGTTTTCGCCAAGGCTGATACGAACGGAACAGATGAACAGGCAAATTGCGGGTGCCGGTCGCGCTCGTCATGCCGAAATGTTTCCGGAGTTTCAGATGAGCACCACAAACGACTATCTCGTCGCCGATATCGCGCTGGCCGATTACGGTCGCAAGGAAATCGACATCGCCGAAACCGAAATGCCGGGCCTGATGGCCGCGCGCGCGGAATTCGGCGAGAGCCAGCCGCTGAAGGGCGCGCGCATTTCCGGCTCGCTACACATGACGATCCAGACCGCCGTGCTGATCGAGACGCTGACGGCGCTCGGAGCCGAGGTCCGCTGGGCCTCCTGCAACATCTTCTCCACTCAGGACCATGCCGCCGCCGCGATCGCCGCCGCCGGCATTCCGGTCTACGCCGTCAAGGGCGAGACGCTCGCCGAATACTGGACCTATACCGACCAGATCTTCCAGTGGGCCGATGGCGGCCAGTCGAACATGATCCTCGATGATGGCGGCGACGCCACCATGTATATCCTGATCGGCGCGCGCGCCGAGGCCGGCGAGGACGTGCTGTCCAAGCCGGGTTCCGAGGAAGAGGAAGTGCTGTTCGCGCAGATCAAGAAGCGCATGGAAGCCTCTCCCGGCTTCTTCACAAAGCAGCGCGAGGCGCTTCTCGGCGTGACCGAGGAAACCACCACCGGCGTCAACCGGCTCTATCAGCTTGCCAAAAAGGGCCAACTTCCGTTCCCGGCGATCAACGTCAATGATTCCGTCACCAAGTCGAAATTCGACAACAAATATGGCTGCAAGGAATCGCTGGTCGACGGCATCCGCCGCGCCACCGATGTGATGATGGCCGGCAAGGTGGCCGTCGTCTGCGGTTACGGCGATGTCGGCAAGGGCTCCGCCGCCTCGCTTTCGGGCGCCGGCGCGCGCGTGAAGGTCACGGAAGCCGATCCGATCTGCGCGTTGCAGGCGGCGATGGACGGCTATGAGGTCGTACTGCTGGAAGACGTGGTCGCGAGTGCCGATATCTTCGTCACCACCACCGGCAACAAGGACATCATCCGCATCGAGCATATGCGCGAGATGAAGGATATGGCGATCGTCGGCAATATCGGCCATTTCGACAACGAGATCCAGATTTCCTCGCTGCGCAACTACACCTGGACCAATGTGAAGCCGCAGGTCGACATGATTTCCTTCCCCGACGGCAAGCGCATCCTGCTGCTTTCGGAAGGTCGCCTGCTGAACCTCGGCAACGCCACCGGCCACCCCTCCTTCGTGATGTCGGCCTCGTTCACCAACCAGGTTCTGGCCCAGATGGAAATCTTCCAGAACCACGCCAAGTATGAGAACACGGTTCACGTTCTGCCGAAGCACCTCGACGAAAAGGTCGCGCGCCTCCACCTCGACAAGCTCGGCGCCAAGCTGACGGTGCTGTCGGAAGAACAGGCGGCCTATATCGGCGTCACGCCGGAAGGCCCGTTCAAGCCGGAACATTACCGCTATTGAGGCCATTTGCGGGGCCACCGGCGGCCCGCACCAGCCACAAGAACGAAAGGCGGCCCCGTATGGGAGCCGCCTTTTTTTATCGGAATCTCGCTTTTCTCGCGACACGCCCGGGCCTGAGCCGAACGCTATCCCCGCTCAGCCTTCGAGCACAACCACCTTGGTGCGCTTGTCGGGGTCGACTCGGGCGTAGAGGTCGATGATGTCCTGGTTGATCATGCGGATGCAGCCGGAAGACACGGCCTGGCCGATCGAGGTCCAGTCCGGATTGCCGTGGATGCGGAACAGCGTGTCATTGCCGTTCTTGTAGAGATAGAGCGCGCGGGCCCCGAGCGGGTTCATGATGCCGGCATCCATGCCGCCGGCATATTCCTTCAGCTCCGGTTGGCGCTTGATCATCGCCTGCGGCGGATACCATGTAGGCCATTCGGCGCGGCGGCCGATATAGGCCTCGCCCGACCAGCGGAAGCCGTCGCGGCCGACGCCGATGCCGTAGCGCACGGCCTTGCCGTCCTCCAGCACCAGATAAAGCAGCCGCTGCTTGGTATCGACGATGATGGTGCCGGGGGCTTCATCCGTCTCGTAATTGATGATCTGGCGGCGATACTTGTCGTCGACCTGCGTGATCGGCACGCGCGGCAGGTCCACGCCATTGTCATTCGTGGCCGCATAGGCGGAGATCGGCGCCATCGTCGTCGACGAACTGTTCGTGGTGGTGCAGCCGGCGGCTGCAAGCAGGCTCGTCAGCGAGATTGCCAGAAAAAGGGATCGAATGTGCATGGACGGTCTCACGGCGTGGAACAAAAGGTGATAATGGTCAATTGATAGAAGCTTATGGTTAAGAATTGGTTGCAACACAAGCTCTGGCGTGGATCGGAGGTTTAGATCGCGCCCCAAGGGGGCGGAGCTGTTGTGAAAATGCATCGCATGAAAGGAAGTTCCATGGCGATTGTCGATCTGCATGGAAAAAACCCGACGGCGGACGGCCGCCAGTCGGATCGTGCCATCATGGTCCGGCGCGGCGTCCAGCATCTGCTGAAACACATGCGCGTTTCCGCGATCGCCGAGATGACGCTTCGAAGCGGACGGCGGGCCGACCTGATCTGCCTTTCGGAAAAGGGGGAGATCTGGATCATCGAGATCAAGACCTCGATCGAGGATTTCCGCGTCGACCGGAAATGGCCGGAATATCGCGATTTTTGCGACCGGCTGTTCTTCGCCACCCATGCCGATGTGCCGCTCGAAATCTTTCCCGAGGAGTGCGGCCTGCTCTTGGCGGACCGTTACGGCGCCGAGATGATCCGCCCCGCCCCCGAACACAGGCTGGCGCCCGCCCGCCGCAAGGTGTTGACCCTCGCCTTCGCCCGCAACGCCGCCGACCGGCTGACCTATGCCGAGCTGGTATTGGAAAAGCTGGAAGCGGAGGGCGTGGACGTCCGAATCTGAGAGGGTTTAAAGCGGCGGCGTGCCGTTGTCGGCGAGCGCATTGCCGGCGAAATAGAGCGAACCGCCGATCAGGATGCGCGGCGGCGGCTGATCGGCGCGCGCGCGCATGCAGATCGCGGCCAGCGCCTCACCGATCGAGGAGACGGGCTCGGCCGAAAGCCCGGCATCCGCCGCCGAGGAGGCCAGCGCGACCGGATCGATGAAGGCCTCCGTGCCCCTGATCGGCGCGCAATAGACATAGGTCGCAAGGCCGGCGAAATGCTCGAAGAAACCGAACGGGTCCTTGGTGTTGATCATGCCGATCACCAGATAGAGCGGGCGCGGGTCGCGCTCCTCGAACCCCGCCAACGCCTCGGCAATCACCTCGCCGGCGCCGGGGTTGTGGCCGCCGTCGAGCCAGATTTCCGAACCCGCGGGCGCCGCTGTCACCAGATCGCCCGTCGTCAGCCGCTGCAGACGCGCCGGCCAGAACACGGAGCCCATGGCGGTTTCGACGGCCTTTTCCTCCAGCGCGAAGCCGGCGGCCTTGACCGCCGAGATCGCGGCGGCGGCATTGGCATATTGATGCCGGCCCGGAAGCGCCGGCAGCGGCAGGTCCATCAGCCCGTCGCCATCCTGATAGACCAGCCGGCCATGCTCCTCATGGGCGGAGAAATCCTGACCATAGACATGCAGCGGACAGCCGAGCCTGTCGGCGCTGGCGATCAGCACCTCTTCCGCCGCCTCGTATTCCTGCTGGCCGATCACCACCGGCACGCCCGGCTTCATGATCCCCGCCTTCTCGGCCGCGATCAGCTCCACCCGGTCGCCGAGATAGGCCTGATGATCGAGCGAGATCGGCATCACCACGGAAACGGCCGGCTTTTCGATGATATTGGTGGCATCGTAGCGACCGCCAAGCCCGACCTCCAGGATCACCACATCGGCCGGAATTTCCGCAAACAGAACGAAGGCTGCCGCAGTCAGCATTTCGAACACGGTCGCCTTGGCACCCTCATTCGCCGCCTCGACCCGCCGCAGCGTCTCGGCCAGAAGCTGATCATCGACATAGCCGCTCGCCCCGCCCGGCCCGCCGATGCGGAACCGCTCGTGCCAGCGCACCAGATGCGGCGAGGAGTGGACATGGACGGAAAGTCCCGAAGCCTCCAGCAGAGCCCGGCAGAAAGCGGTGGTCGAACCCTTGCCGTTGGTGCCGGCGATATGGATCACCGGCGGCAGGGAGAGATGCGGATTGCCGAGCTTTTCGAGAAGCACCCGGATGCGATCCAGCGACAGATCGAAGCCCTTGGGATGCAGTTGCATCAGGTGCTCGATCACGCGCTCGGCGGCGCCGAATGAGGGGTTATCCATGATTGATCCGATTCTGCGGGCCTATCCCGCCCGTGGCGTTCGCGCGCCCTTATCATCCG
>NZ_DEPM01000062.1:0-6852 GCF_002358775.1 Martelella sp. UBA3392 | reverse complement strand
GTCTTTCTCAGGCCTGCTGCGCCGGGGCTTCATCCGCGGCAAGCGCCGGTTCGGCTTCCGCCTGCGACGCATGCGGGCCTTCCAGAAGCCCGTGCGGCGCCGTAGCCGGCGCGCCGGTCATGATCTTCAGGAGCCGCGCCAGCGTTTCGGGCAGGTCATGGCGCTTGACGACCATGTCGACCATGCCGTGCTCCAGCAGATATTCCGCGGTCTGGAAGCCGTCGGGTAGCTGCTCGCGGATGGTCTGCTCGATCACGCGGCGGCCGGCAAAGCCGATCTCGGCGCCGGGTTCGGCGATATGCAGGTCGCCGAGCATGGCGTAGGAGGCCGAAACGCCGCCGGTGGTCGGGTTGGTCAGCACCACCACATAGGGCAGGCCGGCATCGCGCATCATCTCGATCATCACCGTTACGCGCGGCATCTGCATCAAGGAGAGAATGCCCTCCTGCATGCGCGCGCCGCCCGACGCCGGAAAGATCACCAGCGGGCATTTCTCATCGAGCGCGCGCTGGAAGGCCTGGATGATCGCCTCGCCGGCGGCCATGCCGAGCGAGCCGCCCATGAACTTGAACTCCTGCACCACGGCAACGAGCTTCAGCCCCTCAAGCGTGCCGAGGCCGGCCAGGATCGTGTCTTCCTGATCGGTCTTCGCCCGGTTTTCCTTCAGACGGTCGAGATATTTCTTGGAATCGCGAAACTTCAGCGGGTCCTGCGCCACCTTCGGCTGCGGCAGGTCCTCATAGGTCCCGTTATCGAACAGATCGGCAAGGCGCGCCCGCGCCGGCATCTTCATGTGATAACCGGAAGACGGGATCACCCACTTGTTCTCTTCCAGATCGGTATGAAACACCATGGCCCCGGTTTCGGGGCACTTGATCCACAGATTCTCGGGCACCTCGCGGCGGCCGAACATGGAATTGATCCGCGGCCGCACGTAATTGGTAATCCAGTTCACCACATGAACCTCCTGAATTTCTTTGCCTGCCGTGTGCCAGATTTACTCGGCGGCTGCAAGGCGCGCGTCCCGCACGCCGCTTGAAAGGCCCTTCACGAAGGTCGAAACCGCGTCGACCGTGTCCTTGCCGGCCTTGCCGTCGGCCGTGAGGCTGCCGGCGATCTGGTTGACCAGCGCCGTGCCCACGACCACGCCATCGGCGGCAGCCCCGATCAGACGGGCATGTTCGGCGGTCTTGACGCCGAAGCCGACGCAGACCGGCAGATCGGTATGCGCCTTGATGCGCGAAACCGCCTCGCCAACCTTCGAAGGGTCAGGCAGCGCCGAGCCGGTGATCCCGTTCATCGAGACATAATAGACGAAGCCGGAGGTGTTTTTCAAAACCGCCGGCAGACGCTTGCCGTCCGTGGTCGGCGTCGCCAGCCGGATGAAGTTCAGCCCGGCCGCAAGGGCTGGAATGCAGAGCTCATTATCCATTTCCGGCGGCAGGTCGACGATGATCAGCCCGTCAATGCCGGAAGCCAGCGCATCGGCGATGAATTTGTCGACGCCATAGATATAGATCGGGTTGTAATAGCCCATCATCACGATCGGCGTATCGGCGTCGCTTTCGCGAAACTTCCGGGCAAGCTCCAGGGTCTTGGCCAGCGTCTGGCCGCCCTTCAGCGCCCTCAGCCCCGCCATCTGGATCGACGGGCCGTCGGCCATCGGATCGGAAAACGGCATGCCGAGCTCGATCACATCCGCGCCGGCCTTCGGCAGCGCCTTCATGATTTGAAGCGAGGTATCGAAATCCGGATCGCCGCCCATGAAATAGGTGATCAGCGCCGGCCGGCCCTCGGTTTTCAGCGCGGCAAAGCGTTTTTCCATGCGTTCGGTCATACTCTACTCCGTGGCATCTTCGATGCAAAATAATCGGCAAGCGGCGCGCCGGCCATGGCGGTTGCCATGAATGCGCGTCGCTCGAAATCAATCACGCCCAGTTCCCATACGCAGGCCATCGGGCCGGGCGGAACGGGCGAAAAGTCGGGCGGCGTCATGCCGAGATCGGCGCGCCAGAGCCCATGAGAGAGGATCCCGCCGGGTAGCCACCAATGCAACAGCAGCCACCAGGCCTCTTCGCCGTGATGCAGCACCGCAAAACCGGCGCCAAAATTCGGCTTCGGCGCTCCCGCCTGTCGCAGCACGGAAATGGCGGCTTCCAGCACATCCTCGCCGAAATCCGGGGCGCCCTCGGCCGCAATTCCGCTGAGCTTGATTGTGCCGTAATCCGTCTCGACCGTTGTCAGATAACCGGCCTCTCGCGGGCGATAAAGCTCCGCTTCCGCCAGTGTTTCCGTCATGATCTTCCGTCCTATTCCGTTTCCTCATCCGACCACGCCGAAATCGCGGTGACCAGCGACTTGTGGACGGACTTCATGTTCATCACGAGGCTGTCGATTTCGGCGGAGGCATCGTCGCCCGAGGCGAGCGCGTTCAGCGCCGAGACCAGTTCGATGTTGAACAGGTTCTGATGCGCCAGCGCCTTGATCACCGCGGCCCGCAGCTCATCGCCGCCGCCGCCGTCCTCCTCCTCGATGATCTCGAACAGCGCTTCCGCCAGGTCCGACATTTCCTCGATCACGTCCCCCCTGCTCATTTACCTCACATCTCCATGCCGAGAATCTTGCCCACCGTATGCACGTCCTTGTCACCGCGGCCGGAAAGATTGGCGAGAATTATCTCGTCCTTGCCCATTTTCGGCGCGCGCTTCATGATTTCGGCGATCGCGTGGCTCGCCTCCAGCGCGGGAATAATGCCTTCGAGCCGGGTCATGAGCTGGAATGCCTCCAGCGCCTCGTCATCCATGATCGGCACGTAGCTCACGCGGCCGATATCGTTGAGCCAGGAATGCTCCGGCCCGATGCCGGGATAATCGAGCCCGGCCGAGATCGAATGGCCTTCCTTGATCTGGCCGTCGCCATCCTGCAGCAGATAGGTGCGGTTGCCGTGCAGCACGCCGGGCGCGCCGGCGGTGATCGAGGCGCAGTGCTCCTCGCCCGAAAGCCCCTTGCCGCCAGCCTCGACGCCGACGATTTTCACATCGGCGTCATCGAGGAATGGATGAAAGATACCGATCGCATTCGAGCCGCCGCCGACGGCGGCGATAACGAGATCCGGGAGCCGGCCTTCGGCTTCCATCATCTGTTCACGCGCTTCCGTGCCGATCACCGCCTGGAAGTCACGCACCATTTCCGGATAGGGATGCGGGCCAGCGGCCGTGCCGATCAGGTAATAGGTATCCTCGACATTGGTGACCCAGTCGCGCAACGCCTCGTTCATCGCGTCCTTCAGCGTGCCGTGGCCGGCCGTCACAGGCTTCACCTCTGCGCCCAGAAGCTTCATGCGGAACACATTCGGTGCCTGCCGCTCGACATCGGTCGCGCCCATATAGACCACGCAGGGCAGGCCGAAGCGGGCGGCGACGGTGGCGGACGCCACGCCATGCTGGCCAGCGCCGGTCTCGGCGATGATCCGCGTCTTGCCCATCCGCTTGGCGAGCAGGATCTGGCCGATGCAGTTGTTGATCTTGTGCGAGCCGGTGTGGTTCAGCTCCTCGCGCTTGAAATAGATTTTCGCGCCGCCGAGATGCTCGGTCAGGCGCTCGGCGTAATAGATCGGGCTCGGCCGGCCGATATAATGCTTGCCGAGCGATTTCAACTCCGCCTGGAAGGCCGGATCGGTCTTCGCCTTTTCCCACTCGCCCTCAAGGTCGAGGATCAGCGGCATCAGCGTCTCGGCGACGAAACGGCCGCCGAAAATGCCGAACAGACCGGTCTCGTCGGGTCCGGATTTGAAGGAATTCAGCTTCGGGGTCTCGTTCACGGTCATTCTCCATCAGGCCGTTGCATAGGCAGCGTCAACGGCATCAAAAAAGGCATCGATCCGGGCGGCGTCCTTCACGCCGGGCGCGCTTTCGACGCCCGAGGAAACATCAAGCCCCTGCGCCCCGGTTTCATGAAGCGCGGCAGCGACATTTTCCGCCGAAAGACCGCCCGACAGGAAATAGGGAATAGTCGGGCGCCAGCCGGCAAGCAAGCGCCAATCGAAGGTCACGCCATTTCCACCCGGAAGCGTCGCGTTTGCAGGCGGCTTTGCGTCAAAAAGCAGATGATCCGCGACACCGTCATAGTCATCGACCCGGGCAAGGTCTTCCGGCGCGCGCAGCGAAAACGCCTTGATCACCGGCAGGCCGAACAGCGCCTTGATGGTCATCACCCGGTCGGGCGTCTCATGGCCGTGAAGCTGCAGCATATCGGGACGGGCGGCGTAAACGATCTCTTCCAGAAGCTCGTTGTCGGCATCGACCGATACGGCAACCGTCTTCGCCCGGCCGCGCACATGGGTGATTAGGCCGGCGGCAATATCGGGCTCGACATAGCGCGGGCTCTTCTCAAAGAAGATGAAGCCGACATGGCTCGCCCCGCGACGGATGACGTGATCGATCGTGTCTTCGCTGCTGAGCCCGCAGATCTTGATGGCCGGACGTTTCATGGTCTGTCCTTAACATATCGCGAAAAACTTCGCGAGTTCTATACGGTTGGCGTATCGAAGCGGATCGCATGGAGGAAAGACCCTTCGGCCTTCAGCCAGCGGCGCGCCTCCGGGGTTCTCGGACACAGCTTTTCGCAGAGCGCCCAGAAACGCGGCCCGTGGTTCATTTCGCTGAGATGCGCCACCTCGTGCGCGGCGAGGTAATCCACGACAAACAGCGGTGCCATCGCGATCCGCCAGGAGAAATTGAGATTGCCGGCCGACGAACAAGAGCCCCAGCGCGATTTGGTGTCCTTGAAGCTGATCGCCGAAAAGCGCTTGCCGCTCGCCTCCGCGTGGTATCGTACGCGTTCGGTGATCTCGCGCTTCGCCTCCTTCTTCAGATAGTCGGCAGCGCGCCGGCCGATACTGGCGGCGGGACCGGAGACCAGAAGCACGGGTGCGCCGTCCTCGACACGGGCCTCGGTCAATCCGCGCAGATTGCCGCTGTGGCGGATAGTGTGGGCGACGCCGAACACCGGCAGCGACGCGCCGTCGCCAATGGCTGTTTCGCGGCCCTCGAACCGTCCGATCCGGTCGATCAGCCAGTCATGATGACGGCGCAGAAACCCTTCAACCTGATGGCGCGCAAGCCCCGGCGGCACGGTGAGGCTCACCGCATGCCCGCCCGGCTCGATCTTCAGCGTCATCCGCCGCGCGCGCGCATTGGTCCTGACGTTGAGCGGCAGCACCCTTCCGCCGATGTCGATTGTCCTGGCGTTCATTCCGTGTCTCTTCGGCCCCGATGGCCTTCCTATACCGGGTTCCGGCCCCGACAGGCCACAAAAAAAGGCACCGCCCGGGGGATATGGGCGATGCCGAAAGGGTGGCTGCCGCGCCTCACGGCGCGGCGCATTGCGTCAGTCCTGCGATGTTCCGCCGGAATTGCCGTTGTTGCGCTCGCGCATGAAACGGTCGAATTCCTCGCGGTCGCGGGCCTTTCTCAGCTCGTCGGTGTAGCGATCGAATTCGGCGCGCATCTCGTCGAGCTTGCGGCGCTCGGCCTCGATCCGCTCCATCTCGCTGCGGCGCCATTCATCGAAGGCGGCATTGCCGGTGGAGGCCATCGGCTCGGCGGCCTGGCGCATGTTGCGCTTGCAGGAGCCGAAGGCGCGTTCGGCGGAACGCTTCCACTCGCCGCGCGACATGTTCAGACGATCGCCCCAGATAATATAGGCAAGCATCACCAGTCCAAGCGGCCAGAACACGACAAAACCGATCACCATCAGGGCAATCGTAAGTGGCGTCCACGCCGGACGCAGTAACGCAGTCTCGTTCATCTCGGTTCTTCCTCGTTTCGTCTCGGCGATCGACCGCCGATATTTCCGATATGGAAATGGCGGCATGCCGCTTCAAGATATATTCGACAGGAATCGAACGATTTTGCGGAAAACGGTACGGCTTCTGGAAGGTTTTGCCAGATACCGGAAGCGGGCCGGAGAGCCGATGCGATCGCCCGTCAGCGCGGCGCGCGTTTGGCGAGGATGCGCTGCAGGGTGCGGCGGTGCATGTTGAGGCGGCGGGCGGTTTCGGAGACGTTGCGGTCGCACATCTCGTAGACCCGCTGGATATGCTCCCAGCGCACCCGGTCCGCCGACATCGGGTTTTCCGGCAGGTCGGTCTTTTCGCCGGGCTGCTGGGTCAGCGCATGGACGATATCGTCGGCATCGGCTGGCTTGGCGAGATAATCGAGCGCGCCGAGCTTCACGGCGGTGACGGCGGTTGCAAGATTGCCGTATCCGGTCAGCATCACGATCCGGGTATCGGCCCGGGCCTCCCGGATGGCGGCGACCACGTCGAGCCCGCTGCCGTCCTCAAGCCTCAGGTCGACGACGGCGAAGGCCGGCGGCCGCGCCTTGGCAAGCGCGATCCCTTCGGCAACCGAGCTCGCCGTTTCGATATCGAAACCGCGCGTTTCCATGGCGCGCGCCAGCCGGCGCAGGAACGGCGCGTCGTCATCGACAAGCAGAAGGCTGCGGTCGTCGCCGAGGCCGGCGAGTTCGTCATTCGTATCGGGGGTCTGCAATGCGTTCATTTCATTGGGCCTGAAAGTAATGCCTGACCCCTTATGCCTCCGGGGGCGACGGGGGTAAACCCCTTGCGCGTCACAAAACCGTCACCGCAACGCCGGCAGGTCAGACCCGCACCCTCGAAACGCTTGCGCGCTTCCAATCCGGCGCGAACCATTCTAGAGCCGTTCAGGCTTAAATGGAATCCGTTCTGTTTGCCCAAACCGGTCATTCCACGCGAAGAAGTCCGCGCGGCATAGCCATAGCTATGTCGAAGGGCTTCGACAAAGTGGATGGCCGGTTTCGGCAAACCCG
>NZ_DEPM01000065.1:0-11589 GCF_002358775.1 Martelella sp. UBA3392 | reverse complement strand
GCGATCGCCAGCCAGAACATGATCGCCTTGGGGTTTGAGACCTGCAGCAGATAGCCGCCGGCGACCTGCCGCCGGAACGAGCGCAGCCCGGGCACGAGCGGCGAAAGCGGCGGCGGATTGAGCATCTTGCCGAAGGATTTGAACGCCAGGAAGAAAAGATAACCGGCACCCGCGAAGCGCACGATCTCCATCGCATGGGCAAGCTCTGCGAAGATGATCGAAAGCCCGAGCACGGTGGCGATCGAAAGCGTCATGCTGCCGCAGGCAACCCCCAGCGCCGTCGCCACCGCGGCGCCGCGTCCCTGACCCATGGCGACCCCCAGGATCAGCATCACGCTCGGCCCGGGCGACAACACGCCCACCAGCAGGATGGACCATGCGAGCATCAGTTGCGGCAGATATTCACTGAGCATGGCATTTTGCTCTCTTGTTTCAATTACTCGTATATGCAACTGATCTAGGCACAGAATTGGACACGATGGTATCCCGTTATCTGTCTCTACGCCTTGGTAACTTTTGAGGTTTCGCCGGAATATGAGAACGTAGCTCAGAATCGCTGGTTAAAATCTTTACTTCAAAGCTGGCGAGAGAGTAATAGTCGGCGACGGTTGTAATTAAAAAGTCACCCAAAGATAGCCCTCGCGCTGCAGCTTTTGGCCATTCCTCTACGATTGATGACAAGGAGTGTTCCCCGACTGTTGCAAATTGTTCGCTAAACGGTGTCCATGGTTCTTCACCCTGCGAGGCTTTTCTCAGTATATCGGCGAAATTCTTTGCAGTTTCAAACCTTAGATTGCTTGCATGAGATATGTGATTTCCCGTTTCAATCAGTGTAGTAAGCGGAAACACTAGTTGGAAATCTGCTTCTAAAGCTGATTTAATCTCTTTCGACGTTCTATCGTAGTCCCATCGGTCGGGTTCACTGCCGGCGGTCTGATGGCCAGGAACCTTTAGCCAGCAGCACATCAGAGAGGTGTCAATGATTGCAACACGTCCGGCCATTTTAAAACCCAAACGTGAGTTGCTCGCCCTTTAAGGCGCGTTCAATAATTCCTTTTGTCGAAAGAGATCCTAATGGACCATGCCCCAATACACGCGCAAGGTTATCTATATTTTCTAGAAGCGTGAGTTTGCTAGCACCTGTTTTGGAATCTCGATGCGCGACAGTGATGAAAGGGACTGATGAAGGGCCCAAAGCGTCCAGAAGCGCGGGATTGTGAGTCGTAACAACGATGTCGACTCTTCGCTCTTCTCCGATCTTTCTAAGCATATCTATGAGCAAATAAGCTCTTGAAGGGTGCAATCCGTTATCGACTTCTTCGATAACTAGCAAGCTTCCCGTTGGTCTTGTAAGAAGCGCTGTTAATATAGCTAAAAATCTCAAAGTTCCGTCAGACATTCCTCGCGCGTCTATAAGTGGTGTTTCTCCGCCCCTTACCCAGTTTTCTTCACAGTATAGCATAGCATCGCTTTTAAATTTACCGACGCGTTCTGCATACACTCTTTTAATATCTCTCTCCGGTAGTTTAGAAAGATAGGCTGCGAAAGTCTCTTCAATTTCTCTTTGTCTATCTTCTGGGAGGGCTGAAATTACGCCGGCAATATTACCTGCATCAGGTTCCAGAGACTCGCTTAAGGGCGCAAAGTACCTCATATGCGAAGGGATAGGATCAAGAATAAATATTTCCCGTAGAATTTTCCCTACTGCATTTAAGCCATCAGATATTTCTTGTCTGGTGGATTGCGTGATTAGCTGTGACAATACGCTAGATGATCTAGATAGTTGTCTTAGAGTTCCAGAACTCTTATTATATAAACGAACCTTTATCATTGGATCATTCTGATCCGGCGTGTCTGTTCTAAATAGTCCTATCTGGCCGATTTGTTTCCTGCTTTTCCCTTTAATCGAAGTGTATTTTTTTCTTATTAGTTCTTCTGATGATACCTCGCATCGACTTTCGCTTACGAAAACCTCTATTGAGTATTCGTAATCTGTATTTGAGTCTTCTTGAACGACGATCCCAAGCTTAAAACGTTCCGAGTGATTTCGCGATGCCCATTCGGTGCCACCCCGCAGAGGGGTTATGTTGGCGTCACCGGAGAGACAAGCCGTAAGGTTCAATCCCGCGACAGTTCTGTTTAGAAACGAGAGAGCGTCCAACGCATTTGATTTCCCACCCGCGTTGGTCCC
Organism: Martelella sp. UBA3392; assembly: GCF_002358775.1. Lineage (NCBI taxonomy): Bacteria > Pseudomonadati > Pseudomonadota > Alphaproteobacteria > Hyphomicrobiales > Aurantimonadaceae > Martelella > Martelella sp. UBA3392. The sequence continues at coordinate 9,398 of NZ_DEPM01000065.1, read as the reverse complement.
GATTAGAATCGTCAACGGATCTATGTTTAGCTCAGCCTTTTCATAGCTTTTCCAGTTTTCAAGCAGCAAGCGGGTGAGCAACTCAAGCCTCCAGTTTCCGATAGTCCAAGGTAAGCGCGGATCGGTGGTATTCTAACAGGTTTCACGTTTGGCCCAAGCGAATTGCGGCAGCAGTCAAATCCGTTCGAACCGTCCCGGCACGCCATCCACGGAAAACAGCTCGATCTCGAGCATCTCGGCCTCGCCATCATCGTCGGTAAAGGTTGCCGTCGAGCGTGAGGCGATCGCGGCGTTTTCGGTTTCGATGTCGAAGACGAAGGTGCTGCCGTCCCAGTGTTCCAGGGGAAAGGCCATGTCTTCGGGGCCGGCGTAGAGGGTGAGCTGGCCGGCGGCTTCGCGGATTTCGACTGTGCCAAAATAGGCGTTGGCATAGGTCCCGGTCAGGGTTTCCAAGGCCGGGGCGGGAGCGGCGGCTTCCGGGAAGGGCATGCCCGCGGTGTGACCGAGCGGTTCGTAAAAGCTCATGAACAGCGGGTTATACCCAGAGAACCAGTCGCGCTCGATTGCGCCGGTCTGGGCGATATCGGCGAAGGAGGTGTTGATCGATTCCGGCACGCCGACCGGCGAGGCATTGGTGAGCGTGACGATGCCGAGATCGAGCGAGGGGATCAGCGTGAAGGCGGTGGCGGTGCCCATGATGAACGCGCCGGAATGGCCGAGCACCACGCGGCCGCTCGACGAAACGCCGGTGTTGAAGCCGTAGCCGTAAAAGCCGGGGCGTTCGTCGGCGACATGCGGCCTGCCGGAAAACGCCTGCGGGCTGATCGCCGGCATCAGCGCATCGGCGTCGATCAGGTCGCCGCCCTCGGCCAGCACCATCTTCATCCACTTGGCCATGTCTTCCACCGAGGCGCTCATGCCGCCCGCCGGCGACTGCGCGTCCGGGTCGCGCTGAAACAGGGGCGCGAAACTGCCTGAGGGCTGCAGCGCCTGCGGCACGGCGCGGTTGTCGCGCGCCATGAAATCATCGAACCGGGCGCTGGCGGTTGTCATGTCGAGCGGTTCGAGAAGCGATTGCGATACGAGGTCGCTCCACGCCATGCCCGAGGCCTGCGCCACGCCCTCGGCAGCCGCCGTCAGGCCGAAATTGGTATAGGCGTAGCTGGTGCGGAAGGGAGCGAGCGGTAGTTGGGCGAGGCGCTCCAGAATGATCTCCCGGCCGAAGCCGAGATCCTCGAGGTCGTCGCCGGCATGGTCCGGAAGGCCGGAGCGGTGGGAAAACAGGTCGCCGACCGTCAGCTGCGCGGTGATTGCGGGATCGGAAAGCCTGAACCAGGGCAGCAGGTCCTGCATCCGGCTGTCCCAGGAGACCACGCCCTCGCTCACCTGGTGGGCGACAACGGTGGCGGCGATCGATTTCGACACGGAAGCAATCTGGAACACGGTTTCGGCGGTCACCGGCGCATCACCCTCGCCACGTAGGCCGAAGCCCTTGGCATAGACCGTCTCGCCGTCATGGACGACGGCGACCGCGATGCCGGGAACGCCGCTGCGCTCCTTTATCCCGGCAATGATGCCGTCCAGCGCTTCGACGGCCTTGTCGATCTGGCCGGGCGGAACCGGCAGGGCGGAGGTGCGCGAGGGCGGCAGGTCCTCTGCTGCGGCCGTCAGCGGCAGGGCGGCGAGAATGATCGCGACAAGGCGGGTGCGGTTCGACATGCGGCTTTCCCCTTTCGGGGAAAGAGCAAGAGACCGTTGCGGCCGTCCCCCTCGGCCGCGCGGCAAAAGCCGCTACTGCGGCTTTCACTCAATTCGTAATGGCTAATCTTTTCGGAATCAGTCCGGTTTGGCAATTCCGAAGCCGCCAATTCGGCGCATTTCAGCGGTTTTTCTCAGGAGGTCGTGCCGGCGTCCCGCTTTCTCAACTCGTCGCGGATTTCGAGCAGCACCTGAAGTTCGCTCGGGCCGGGCGGCGGATTGGCCACGGCTGCCTGCTCCTCGGCGGCCTTCCTGTGGGCCTCGGCGGCCGCACGCATGCGGTTGATCGCCTTGACCAGCATGAACACCACGAAGGCGATGATCATGAAGTTGATGACTGCGGTGATGAAGGCGCCATAGGCAAAGATCGCGGCCCCTTCCTCGCGCGCGGCCGCGAGGCTCGCGCCATCCGGCACGCTGCCGCTGAGGACCACATACATGTCCGAGAAATCGATGCCGCCGACGATCAGGCCGATGACCGGGTCGATCAGGTCGGAGACCACCGAGCGGACGATCGCGGTAAAGGCGGCCCCCACGATAATGCCGACCGCCATATCGACGACATTGCCTCTTGCGATGAAATCACGGAATTCTTTGAGCATGCGTTCTGACCCCTTCTCTGGCGATGCGAAAGCGCATCGCATTGATAATCGTCAGGAAACTTAGCGCAGGGACGCGCCGGCTTCTACATGGGGCGGGCGAAAAATACGGAACGGCGTGACGGGCTAGGCTTCGAAATCACCCGGGTCGGCGCGTTCCCAGCCTTGGCCGGTCAGATGTTCCTGCGGCTGGAAGCGCTTCTTGTAGTCCATCTTCCGCGAGCCCTTAACCCAATAGCCGAGATAGACGTAAGGAAGGCCCATCGTCCGGGCGCGCGCCACATGGTCGATGATCATGAAGCTGCCGAGCGAGCGCTTCACATAGGCCGGGTTGAAGAAGGAATAGACCATGGACAGGCCGTCGACCATGAAATCGGAAAGCGCGACCGCCACCAGTTCGCCCTCTTCCTCCAAAAGGCCGGTCGCCACGCGATACTCGATCAGGCGGGTCTCCACATGGGTTTCCTCCACCATCACCTTGTAATCGTCGAGGCTCATGTCGGCCATGCCGCCGCGCTGGTGGCGGCTGTCGAGATAGGTGCGGAACAGGTCGAATTGTTCGGCGGTGGCATAGGCCGGGCGTTCGACGCCGACGAGATCGGCGTTCCTGGCCTGTATCCGGCGCAGCGAGCGGCCGAGGGTGAATTCATCGGCGACGATGCGTACGGAAACGCAGGCGCGACAGTGCTCGCAGGCCGGGCGATAGGCGATGTTCTGCGAGCGCCGGAACCCGCCCTGGGTCAAAAGGTCGTTCATCTCGCCGGCGCGCGGGCCGACGAGATGGGTGAAAACCTTGCGCTCGCGCTCCGCCTCCAGATAGGGGCATTGCGCCGGCGCGGTCAGATAGAACTGTGGCGACTGAGTGGTCTGCGTATTCATGCCCGGCGCACCATGCAACGAAACTTGATCACAGGATGGCGCAATTCACGGGAACGTCAACCTTTCTGATTTGAGGGATGAGCGTTTCCCGCAGTTCAATAGCGCGCTTCCTCGCGCACCACGACGGCGCCGATCAGGAAATCATGCAGCAGGCGCTTGCGGTCGGTGAACAGGCCGACCAGCAGGATCAGCGGCGTCAGGAGCGAGTTGAACAGCCAGAACAGCGCCAGATGCACCAGCGCGGTCAGGAAATCGATCCTCAGCCCATCGGTGCGCAGCATCCTGAGGCCCATCGCCCGCATGCCGGGGGAGGCCTGGGCGGAGCCGCCGAGGCTGAAGCCGAAATAAAGCGCCGCCACGATGAAATAGAGCGCCGGATAGAGGAAGAAGGCGAGGCCGAGCGTGGCGATGCCGACGAAGAACAGCAGCACTGCCGCCGGCACCCAGAGGATGGCGATCACGATGTAATCGAAGATAAACGCCAGAACGCGCCGCGACAACACGCCGGAATAGGCGTCAATGGCCGGCGGGGCCGAATAGGTCATGTTGCGTTCGAGGCTCATCGTTGTCTCCGTTGTCAATCGTGGTTCCAAACCCGATGTGGGTATTGGCTGGGGGAATGCAATAAATCTGCCCCTCGAGACTATGATTTCGCCAGCTTTTGCGCGACCTCGATCGCGAAATAGGTCAAAATTCCGTCGCAGCCGGCGCGCTTGAACGACAGCAGCGTTTCCATCATCACCCTCTCGCCGTCGATCGCGCCGCGCTCGGCGGCCATCTTGATCATCGCGTATTCGCCGGAGACCTGATAGGCGAACACCGGCAGGCCGAAGGCTTCCTTAATGCGCCAGCAGATGTCGAGATAGGGCAGGCCGGGCTTGACCATCAGCATGTCGGCGCCTTCCTCGACGTCAAGTGCTGCATCGCGCAGCGCCTCGGTGCCGTTGGCGGTGTCGATGTAGTAGCTCGCCTTGTCGCCCTTCAAGAGCCCCTTGGTCGAGATCGCCTCGCGGTAGGGGCCGTAGAAGCCGGAGGAGAACTTCGTCGCATACGACATGATCCCGACATCCTGGAAGCCCGCCATGTCGAGGCGCTCGCGGATCGCGCCGATGCGGCCGTCCATCATTTCCGAAGGCGCGATGATATCGGCGCCGGCCTCGGCCTGAGCGACGGCGGCCTCGCAGATATGGTCGACGGTCGCGTCGTTGACGATTTCGTCGCCGGTGAGGATGCCGTCGTGGCCATGGCTGGTGAACGGGTCGAGCGCGACATCGGTGATCACGCCGAGCGAAGGGGCGGCCTTCTTCAGCGCCCGCGTGGCGCGGTTGATCAGATTGTCGGGGTTGAGGATTTCCGACCCCGACATATCGCGCTTTTCGAGCTCGATATTGGGGAAGGTGGCGATTGCCGGAATGCCGAGACCCTCGGCTTTCTTCGCCGCCTCCGCCAGCCGGTCGACGCTCATGCGGGAAACCCCCGGCATGGCCGGGATCGGTTCCTCGATATTGTCACCGGGAATCACGAAGACCGGCCAGATCAGATCGTCGACCGTCAGCCTGTTTTCGCGCACCAGCCGGCGGGTCCATTCGGCCTTGCGGATGCGGCGCATGCGGCGGTGACCGGTGATCCTGTCCACGAGGTGGGTCTTGTCGTTCGGCTCGCTCATCGTCTTCTCCGGCGCTGCTTCGTTCAGGTCGGCTTGTAGCATGTCGCACCGCCCGGACAAACACGCCATTTTGTCGCTTTGGCGCGTTGCGTCAGGGTTTGTAACTTCGATTTTTGCAGCGTATAAGGCGGCGATGAATTCCGAGCAGACACGTCCGCCACAACCCAGTTTTTCGCAGATGGCCTTCATGGTCTTCAAGCGCTGTGTGGCCGCGTTCTTGATGGCGGTCGCGCTTTACAACTGGGCGGAGCTGATCGGCCTTGCCGGCACGGGACGGTTCGATCTTGTCAGTTCCAACGAACGCATCGTCGAGGTCGTGCTCGCGGTTGCCTATCCCGCCGCCGCGGCCGGTCTGTGGTTCGGCGTCGGCTGGGGGCTCGTGCTCTGGGCCATCGGGGCGGCCGTCGAAATGTTCCTGGTCGGGGCCGCCGCCGCGCTTGTCGGCATTCACGTTTTGTTGTTTGGCCTCTACGCCGCTTTCTGGATTTACCTTGCCTTCATTCGTCGGCGCTAGAATCTGCCGAAAAATGCCGTCGGTATCGATTTGAAACCCGACAACAATTGGCCATATTGATGTGCAAGGCACATCCATAGAGGCGTCCTCGACGCCCGCGGGACAGAAGAGAACTGGATTCTATGACAAAAGACCTGAACAAGACCGTCAGGACCGTGTCGCGACGCGGTTTCATCGCCGCCGCTGCGGGCGCTGTGGCGCTGCCGAAGCTTGCCGCCGCGCAATCGGCCGTCGACGCTTTGATCAACACGCCCGGCCGCGGCAAATGGGACGAGCAGTTTGACGCCGTGACCTCGCGCGCGCAGGCCGCCGTCAGCTCCAACCAGCCGATCCTCAGCCCCAACGCGCCGATGAACATCATGCAGGCGATGGCGGAGTACCAGCGGATCAACGCCAATGGCGGCTGGCCGGAAGTGCATCCCAATGTGCCGCTCCAGTTCGGCGTCTACGATCCGTCGGTGCGCCAGTTGCGCCAGCGCCTGATCGTCTCCGGCGACCTGCCGCAGGAAGCGGGCATCTCCGATTCCTACGATTCCTATGTGCAGGGCGCGGTGAGGCGGTTCCAGGCCCGTCACGGCCTCGCCGAAACCGGCTATATCGATGAATACACGCTGAAGGCGCTCAATGTCAGCGCCGCCGTGCGTCTCGCCCAGCTCGAAACCAATCTGACGCGCGTCGAGGATCTCGGTTCCGATCTCGGCCAGCGCTACGTTCTGGTCAACATTCCGGCAGCCTATTGCGAAGCGGTGGAAGACAATGCCGTGGCGCTGCGCAATGTCGCCATTGTCGGTCGCCCGTCGCGGCCCACGCCGCTGTTGAACTCCAAGATCTTCGAGATCATCTTCAATCCGCCCTGGACCGTGCCGCGCTCGATCATCCAGAAGGATATCATGCCGCTGATGCGCGAGGACCCGAACTATCTGGTCGACAACAAGATCCGGCTCTATGACAACAAGGGCCAGGAAGTCGATCCGCTGACGGTGGACTGGAACGCCGAGAAGGCCCCCAACCTGACCTTCCGTCAGGATCCGGGCCCGAACAGCGCCATGGCCTCGACCAAGATCAACTTCCACAACAAGCATGCCGTCTACATGCATGACACGCCCAGCCAGTCGCTGTTCAACGACATTCTGCGCTTCGAATCATCGGGCTGCGTTCGCATCGAGAACGTGCGCGACCTCGATGTCTGGCTGTTAAAGAACACCCCCGGCTGGAACCGCCAGAAGATCGAGGAAACGATCCACGCCGGCATCTCCACCCCGGTGAACCTTGCCGATCCGGTGCCGAACCATTTCGTCTACATCACCGCTTGGTCGACGAAGGACGGAATCGTGCAGTTCCGCGACGACATCTACAATCTCGACGGCGCGCCGGAACTGGCGCTGCAAACCACCACCGGCATCGAATAGGCGTTTCCGCCCGTCCGACGTATTCGGCTTCCAAAATGCCGCCGCTGAGCAATGCTTGGCGGCGGCATTCGTCTATTGCACGTTTTGAAGGCCGGCGTTAGAACGCAAGCGCCTTTACGGAATGCTTCCGCGATAAACCCTGAGGAGCCCGCGATGACCAGTCAGACCGCGTTTACCGAGAACTTCTTCAACCGTTCGCTTGCCGACACCGATCCCGATATCTTCGATGCGATCGGCAAGGAACTCGGTCGTCAGCGTCACGAGATCGAGCTGATCGCGTCGGAAAACATCGTTTCGCGCGCCGTGCTCGAGGCTCAGGGCTCGATCATGACCAACAAATATGCCGAGGGCTATCCGGGCAAGCGCTATTACGGCGGCTGCCAGTTCGTCGATATCGCCGAGGAACTGGCGATCGAGCGCGCCAAGAAGCTGTTCGGCGTCGAATATGTCAACGTTCAGCCGAATTCCGGTTCGCAGATGAACCAGGCCGTGTTCCTGGCGCTGTTGCAGCCGGGCGACACCTTCATGGGTCTCGACCTCAATTCGGGCGGGCACCTGACCCATGGTTCGCCGGTCAACATGTCGGGCAAATGGTTCAACGTGGTCTCCTACGGCGTTTCCAGGGAAGACAACCGTATCGACATGGATGAGGTCGCGGCGAAGGCGGAAGAGCATCGTCCGAAGCTGATCATCGCCGGCGGCACCGCCTATTCGCGCATCTGGGACTGGAAGCGGTTCCGCGAGATCGCCGATTCGATCGGCGCCTATCTGATGGTCGACATGGCCCATATCGCCGGTCTGGTCGCAGGCGGCGTGCATCCGTCTCCGTGCCCGCATGCCCATGTGGTCACCACAACCACCCACAAGTCTTTGCGCGGCCCGCGCGGCGGCGTGGTCATGACCAATGACGCCGACATCGCCAAGAAGGTCAATTCGGCCGTATTCCCCGGCCTTCAGGGCGGACCGCTGATGCACATCATCGCCGCCAAGGCGGTTGCCTTCGGCGAGGCGCTGCAGCCCGAGTTCAAGCAGTATGCCGAGCAGGTGGTGAAGAACGCCCGCGCGCTGGCCGCCTCGCTGATGGAAGGCGGGCTCGATGTCGTCTCCGGCGGCACCGACAACCATTCCATGCTGGTGGACCTGCGCAAGAAGAACGCCACCGGCAAGCGCGCGGAAGCCGCCCTTGGCCGCGCCTACATCACCTGCAACAAGAACGGCATTCCCTTCGATCCGGAAAAGCCGTTCGTGACCTCCGGCGTCCGTCTCGGCACGCCGGCCGGCACCACGCGCGGCTTCACCGAGAAGGAATTCTCCGAGATCGGTTCGCTGATCGTCGAGGTGCTTGACGGGCTGAAGCAGGTCAATTCCGACGAGGGCAATGCCGCCGTCGAGGCTGCGGTGCGCGACAAGGTGGTGAACCTCACCGAGCGCTTCCCGATGTATGGCTATATGGGCTGATGCGCTGCCCGTTCTGCAATTCGCCTGATACCCAGGTCAAGGATTCGCGCCCGGCGGAGGACAACACGTCCATCCGCCGCAGGCGCGTCTGTCCGGATTGCGGCGGGCGCTTCACCACGTTCGAGCGCGTGCAACTGCGCGAACTCGTCGTGGTCAAGAAGAATGGCCGCAAGGTGCCGTTCGATCGCGACAAGCTGGTGCGCTCCTTCGAGATCGCGCTGCGCAAGCGCCCGGTCGAGCGCGAGCGGATCGAGCGCGCGGTCTCCGGCATCGTCCGGCGTCTGGAGAGTTCGGGCGAGCCGGAAGTGCAATCCGAGGAAATCGGCCTTCTGGTGCTGGAAGCGCTGAAGAACCTCGACGATGTCGCTTTCGTGCGTTTCGCCTCGGTCTATCGCGATTTCTCCACTACGGAGGATTTCGAGGAGATCATTACCGAGTTTTCGGCCAAGATCGCGCGCGAAACCGGCGTCCAGCACGACTGAAATTCGCCAAAACACTTGCAAGCCGCGCGGCCTCATGGTTTAGCGGCACAACGAGCGCTGTCGCGCGAAAATATTGACCGCATCCTGACCGGATTGCGAGGAGCATCATGACCACGGAAAAGACCGCCAACCAGCGGGGCGCAGCACGCCTCGCCGCCGTTCAGGCCCTTTATCAGATGGATATCGGCGGAACCGCGCTTGCCGATGTGCTGGCCGAGTATGAGGTCTACCGCCTCGGCAAGGAAGTCGACGGCGACACCTATCTGAAGGCCGATTCGGCCTGGTTCCGCTCGATCGTCACCGGCGTCGTGAAGGACCAGAAGACCCTCGACCCGATGATCGCCGGCGCGATCTCCGAGGGCTGGACGCTGTCGCGGCTCGATTCGACGCTGCGCGCCATCCTGCGCGCGGGCGTTTTCGAGATCGTCTCCAAGCCCGACGTGCCCACCGCCGTCATCGTCACAGAATATGTCGAGATCGCCGCCGCCTTTTTCGAGGGTGAGGAGGGCAAGCTCGTTCACGCGGTGCTGGACCGTATAGCGCGGCGCGAACGCGGTCAGCCCAAGGGCAACTGATCCCTGACGGGCTGGGTAAAGCCCGCCAAAAGAGGCCGCATAGCCCCCCAATCTTCTC
>NZ_DEPM01000202.1:0-9049 GCF_002358775.1 Martelella sp. UBA3392 | reverse complement strand
GTGGGGTTTGCGGCTCTTGAACAGGTACGCGTCGCCGGGACCGAGGATCTTGCGCTCGCCGTCCACGGTCAGCTCCAGATGGCCCTCGATCACGATGCCGGCCTCCTCGCCCTCGTGGCTCAGCATCACCCGGCCGGTATCGGCGCCCGGTTCATAGATCTCGTAGAGCATCTGCAGATCATGGCCGAGCAGATTGCCGCCAACCTGTCTGTAGGAGATGCGGCCCTTGCCGATCTCCCTGAGTTCGGAGGCCGCATAGAATACCTTGTCCTGCCGCTCCGGCTCATAGGCGAAAAAGTCCGAAAGCCCGATCGGGATGCCGTCCAGCACCCGCTTCAGGGCGCTGAGCGAGGTATTGATCCGGGCCGATTCAAGCTGCGAGATAAAACCATTGGTGACGCCGGCGCGGCGCGCCAGCTCCCGCTGCGAGTAGCCATGGGCCTCGCGGATGGCGCGCAGCCTGATGCCGACATCGATCGAAAGCGTATCCGTGTTCTGCATGTTTATGATTGTAGACACCTCTCCTTCGAATTCAACAAAAACAATGAGCTGCACCAGAAAAGAAACAGACTTTTCTCCGCTCGCAAACGGTGCGTAAATTGTTGAAAAGGAGAACGCTCATGAACGCACATGTCGGCAATAACCGGGCGCTCGACGCCTACTGGATGCCCTTCACCGCCAACCGCCAGTTCAAGGAAGCGCCGCGCATGCTGGTCGGCGCCAAGGGGATGTATTACCGCAGCGAGGACGGCCGCCAGATCCTCGATGGCACCGCGGGGCTGTGGTGCTGCAATGCCGGCCATGGCCATCGCGAGATCGCTGCGGCGGTGACCCGCCAGCTCGAGGAGATGGATTATGCGCCCTCCTTCCAGTTGGGCCACCCCGCGGCCTTCGCCTTTGCCGAACGGCTGAAGGCGCTTTCGCCGGAGGGTTTCGACCACGTATTCTTCACCGGATCGGGTTCGGAATCGGTCGACACCGCGCTGAAGATCGCGCTCGCCTATCACCGCGCCCGCGGCGAGGGTTCGCGCACAAGGCTGATCGGCCGCGAGCGCGGCTATCACGGCGTCGGCTTCGGCGGCATCTCGGTCGGCGGGATCGTCAGCAACCGCCGCCATTTCGGCACGCTGCTCACCGGCGTCGACCACCTCCCCCACACCCATGATCTCGCCGCCCACGCCTTCACGAAAGGTCAGCCGGAAACCGGCGCGGACCTTGCCGACGATCTGGAGCGGATCGTGGCGCTGCATGGCGCCGAGACGATCGCGGCGGTGATCGTCGAGCCGGTCGCGGGCTCCACAGGCGTGCTGATCCCGCCGAAGGGCTATCTGGAGCGGCTCCGGGCAATCTGCGACCGCCACAGCATCCTGCTGATCTTCGATGAGGTGATCACCGGTTTCGGCCGGTTGGGAACGCCCTTCGCGGTCGACTATTTCGGCGTGAGGCCCGACCTCTACACCACCGCCAAGGGTCTCACCAACGGCACGGTGCCCATGGGCGCGGTGTTTGCGCAGAACCATATCCACGACGCCTTCATGACCGGCCCCGAGGGCAGCATCGAACTGTTCCACGGCTACACCTATTCCGGCCATCCGCTCGGATGCGCGGCCGGCATGGCGACGCTCGACGTCTATGAAAGCCGCGGCCTGCTGACGCGCGCCGCCTCGCTTGCGGACCTCTTCGAGGAAACCGTCCACTCGCTGAAAACCGCGCCCTTCGTCAAGGATATCCGAAATCTCGGCCTGATGGCGGGCATCGAGCTTCAGTCACGCGATGGCGCGGTCGGCGCCCGCGCCTATGAGGCATTCGTGAAATGCTTCGAGGCCGGGCTCTTGATCCGCGTCACCGGCGATATCATCGCCCTGTCGCCGCCGCTGATCGTGGAGGAAGACCAGATTGGCCAGATGGTTGAGACCCTTCGCGGCGTCCTCGAAACGATAGACTGAAGCGGACGGAGAAAACCCGCCCCAACGGGAAGAGCACCAAGGCCATCGGACGTTTCGACAAAACCGCCCGATGGCCTGCAAGCGCCAATCACGATGCGTAGCCGAGGCGATCCTTCAGCCAGTACCAGCGCACGCCGATATTGACGATCGGCTTGCGCAGCGCATGCCAGAACAACGGGCGGATGGGCGTGACGGGGAACACCAGCGGCGCGCCCGCGCCGAGATGGCGGCCAAGCGCCGTTCCAAGCGCGGTGGCCATGGCAATGCCGCGGCCATTGTAGCCGAGCGCGACCATCAGTCCGTCATCGGACATATGCAGATGCGGCAGGCCATCCATGGTGAGCGCGGCCTGAGCCAGCCTTCGCTGCGCACGGTGGAGCGGATCAGCAATGCGGTCGGCGTTCCCATGTACTGGCTGTTCGAGCCGCCGAACGATGCAGACGAGGGCGACGACATCGTGGTCCGAAAGGGCTACGGGGCAAAGCTCACGGCTGGAACCGTTGCCCTGAACCGGTGTCAATCCGTCGACCAATGCATCGGGTTCCCTGGCCCGGACGAAAGTCCGCGCTGTTATTGGATCGCAATTCGCGCGGCCTTAGCCCGTTGCGTCGGGATGGAGGATGTAGCGCACTTCGCCCGACCGTCTCCATACGCTGGCGATATCCGCGAGAGGCACGACCTTGAAGGGCAGCGTCCATCCGGCTTCTTGCGCCTCGGCCATCAGTTCGCCGGCGCCTGCCAGATAGTCGCGTACCGGAACCGAGCCGATACCCGAGCCGAGAATGTCGAGCCCCGAGCTTTGCAGTCCGTATCCGGAAAGCGGCACGGTGGCGCCGCCGAGCGTTCCGAGAACCATGTATGTGCGCCCCGGTTCGCCGGCGGGCGAACCGCGCCCTGCCGTGGCCGCGGCGAGAACACGCTCCGCCACCGCTCCCCAGACGAAATCGAGGACGATGTCGACGCCGGCGTCGAACGCTGTCTTCAGAGCCGTGTCTGCATCCCGCGCGTCGAGTGCGATGCCGGCGTCGGCAGCAAGGCCATCCAGTTTGTCAGCGGAACGGACAACCGCGATGGTGCGTCCCGCGCCGAGATGGCGCGCGATCTTCAGGGCCATGCTTCCGGCCGCGCCGTTGGCGCCGGTGACCAGAACTGTCTGGCCAGCTCTGATCGGCACGCGGCGGGTCAGCGCAACCCAGGATGCGAGCCCCGCGGTTGCAACGGCAGCGGCGCGCGTGTCGCTCAATCCATCCGGAACGGGAACGGTCATCGCCGCCGGGACAAGGGTCCGCTCCGCCAGAGCGCCGAAGGGAGCCTTGGGAAACAGAAAATAGACGCGGCGGCCCGACGCATCCCTCCCCACCCCATCGACGCCGGCCACGAAACCGTAGCCGTCATCCGACACGGGTTTCATCGCGGCCCGGGCACGCACGATCGGGCTGATCGGCGCCGCGGTTACCGAAATGACGGCTTCGCCGTCACCGGCTTCCGGCTCCCGGAAATCGACGTAGCGGGGGCCAGCCTCGGGCGATGTGATGATCGCAGCTTTCATGGTGCGTTCTCCAGTTCTTTGACATAGACGGCCAATGGCTTTGCGCAGATGCCGTCTCGGTGGCGTTGTTCTGTGGGTAAGGATCAGGATCCGGCGAAATAGGCCCGCATATCCTCGATGTCGCGCTGGTAGATGCCCTGGACCCAGGCTTTGACCTCTTCCGGATTGCCCTCACGGATCGTGAAGTTGCCGCACCAATAAACCAGCGCGCGGTTGCCATCCGTAACCGACAGGACCTGGACCTTGCCGTTATAGTCATGGATCGGAAGCGATGTCGGGGGCAGAAGGGCGTAGCGGAAATATCGCTCGTGGTCCGACAGCGCGATCAGGCGTTCGCGCAATTCATGGCCGCTTTCAAATACCAGACGACGGACCGCGCCGACCTGATCAACAGCATGCTCGCCCTCAATATCGCTGGACGCGATGTTGCGTACCCAACGCGCGGGGCCTGAGAAATCCCTCAAACCGGCCCAGACGGTGTCCGCATCGGCGTCGATAACGCCGCTCGCATAAACCTCAGTCATGTGTGTTGTCCCTTTCGATGATGCATGTCGGCGTGCGAAACGAGACTGTCAGATAGACACGCTGGCCCATACGATCTATGTGAGAAGGTGCCAGATTTTTACGCGATCGTTCGGATTTTCCATGGACCCGTTGTCCGACCTGCTGTCACTGCTGAAGCCCCGGAGCTACATCACCGCCGGATTCGACGCCGGCGGCGAATGGGCGCTTTCACTCGATGACCTTGCCGGGCGGATCAAATGCTACGCGGTGATCCGCGGTAGCTGCTGGCTGAAGGCGGAGGGGACGGAGGTAGCCATCCGGCTGGACGCCGGCGAATGCTTCGTGCTGCCGAGCGGGCGGGACGTCATCATCGCCAGCGGCCCAGATGTTGCGCCGCGTCCGGCAAGCGAGGTGCTCGACCCCGACAACAGCGGCAATGTCATCTCCGTCAATGGCGGCGGGGCGTGCTACCTGGTCGGCAGTCGCTTCGAGGTCAGCGGACGGCATGCCGCGCTGCTCCTGCGATCGCTGCCGCCGCTCATTCGAATAAAGGCCGCCGGCGGCCAGGCGCGGCTGCGGTGCTTGATCGAGATGATGATGGAGGAGATGCGGGAGGCGCGCGCCGGATCGGCGCTGATGGCGCAACAGCTTTCGCACATGATGCTGGTCCAGGCGCTGCGTCTTCATGTGGAGGAACAGGGTCCGGACGAGACCGGCTGGCTCGCCGCGCTCGCCGATCCGCATATCGGCCCGGCGATCCGCGCGATTCACGGAGAGCCCGCGCGTGCCTGGACCCTGGAGACGCTGGCCCGGGAGGTCGGGATGTCGCGCACCGTCTTTGCGCAGCGGTTCAAGCGGAAGGTCGGCGCGACGCCGATCGCCTATCTCACCCGCTGGCGCATGATGCTGGCGGGCGAACGGCTGATCGAAACCCGCGACAGTATCGCCGAAATCGCAGCCTCGCTGGGATATGCGTCGGAATACGCCTTCGCCGCAGCGTTCAAACGTGAAATGGGTTGTCCGCCGCGCCGCTACTTGCGGGAGACCGGCGGATTGCCGCGCCTCTGAAGCGCCAAGCTCATGGCAGGGCCTCAGATCGGGTCAGTCAGTTTCCCGTAGCGGCGGATGACGGCGCTTTCCTGCCCTGAAGATGCTCAGGCCAATGCAGGCGTTCCGGTATGGTTCGTCCGGGCTTCGGCCCTATTGCCACGGTGAACGCATCAAGGCTTACGGTTGTCGTAACGGACGCGATTGTCCGCAATCGCGCCACGGTGAGCCGCCGCCCAATCGGCGAGATGCTTTGCCGTGTCGGACAGGGAATGTCCGAGCGGCGTCAGGGCGTATGCGACCTGCGGCGGCGTGGTGTGGCGCACGCTGCGTTCGATCATGCCGTCGCGTTCCAGCGTCTTGAGCGTCCTGGTCAGCATCTGCTGCGAAATGCCGCCAACGCGCCGCTTGATTTCGTTGAACCGGTGTGGCCCCGGGCGAAGCGCGACGACCACCTGGATCGTCCACTTGTCGCCGATGCGGCTGAGGATCTCACTGACGGCGCGGCAATCGGCACCGGCGGGCTTGACGGTCATATCCATCTGACCTGCTCCGGAATTTATGCTTTTGACGGCCCTTTTTAAGTCCCATAAATGGCTGTGGTCAACAATTCAGACCTGGTTCCGGAAAATGACTCTGGCCGGGTTCAGACAAGGAGACCACATATGAAGCTGTTTTATTATCCCGGCGCCTGCAGCCTGGCCGATCACATCGCGCTCATCGAGGCCGGGCTTGCCTATCAGCTCGTCAGCATCGACCACGAAAAAAGGACCGGGGACAGTCGCGATTTTCTGACGATCAACCCGAAGGGCTACATTCCGGCGCTTGAGATGGACGACGGCACGGTCCTGACCGAGAACCAGATCATCCTGACCTATATCGCCGAGGAAAGCGGCAAGCTTCTGCCTGAAGACCGCCTGCTCAGGTGGCGGACATTCGAGGCGCTCGCCTTCATGTCCAGCGAAATCCACGGCGCCTACGCCCCGTTCTTCAGGGATTTCCCCGAACCGGAAAAGCAGCGCGCCCGGGAGAAGATCGGGAAGGCCTTCGCGCTTCTCGCCGATCAGATGGGCGACAAGGCATTTCTGATCAGTTCCGAGATGACGATTGCCGACTGCTATCTCTTCTGGGTCCTGATGGTCGCGCCACGGAGTGGCGTTGACCTGCCCGCAAATCTGCAGAACTGCCTCACCCGCATGAAGGCGATGCCCTCGGTCATGCAGGCGCTTGAGGAGGAAGGATTGAGTTGATCTGACAGCTTTGCGACAACGCCGCTGCGGCGAGCGCATCTTGAGTGCGGCGCGCTCGCAACGGCCATGAGCGGACCTCTCATGGCCGCGTAGCGGGGTCGCTCAGATCCGCGCGCCGCCTGTCGCATCAATCATCTGCCCGGTCGTCCACCGCGCCTCGTTCGATGCCAGGAAGGCGATGACGTCGGCGACGTCCTCCGGCTTTCCTACACGTGAGAAGACCGAGAGGGCCTCCGCGCCGGCGCGCGCATCCGGCGATGCCAGCCACTCGGCATTCATGTCCGTCTCCGTCACGCCCGGCAGCACGGCATTGACCGTGATTCCGCGCGTGGCAAATTCCGGCGCCAGCGCCAGCGTCAAGGTCTCCAACGCCCCCTTGGAGGCCGCATAGGCCGGATGCGTCGGCGCCGCGATCCGGGTGAACCCGGTCGACACATTGATGATGCGGCCATTGTCGCGAATATGGTCGGCAACGGCCTGGATCAGGAAGAAAGGCGCCTTGTAGTTGATGGTCATGACCGCGTCGAACACGGCTTCGTCCGTCTGCTTCAATGGCAAAGCGGGCGCGATGCCGGCATTGTTCACCAGAATGTCGAGAGCGGCGGAACCCGTCTCAGCAAGGGCCGCTTCGGCGAACTGTTCCCAAAGGCTGTCGGCCGCCGCCTTGCCCTCTCGCAAGTCGGCCTTGACGCCAACCGCCTTCACGCCCAACGCCTCGATGTCGCGAAGCGTGGCATTGGCCGCATCGGCATTGGCGGTGTAGTGCACGCCGATCAACGCCGCGCCTTCCTTCGCCACGGCAAGGGCAACCGCCCGGCCGATGCCGCGTGAACTTCCGGTGATGAGGGCTATCTTGTTTTCCAGTTTCTTGGTCATGGGTCACTCCGTTGCTAAATTAAATAGTGACCGCTATAATAACTATGGGAATGCCGTCGTCAACAATTTAATAGGGATCACTATTTAATGTCGAATCCGGCACGCAAACGGGGCAGACCGCGCGCGCTCGAACGCGACGTGGGCCTCGACATCGCGGCTCGCCTGTTCTGGGAACGCGGCTATGAAGGCACCTCGACCGCCGACCTCACCAGGGCCATGGGCATCAATCCGCCGACGCTCTACTCCATGTTCGGCTCAAAGGAGGAACTGTACCGGCAGGCGCTCGCGTTCGGCATCGCCCGTGAAAGCGGCCGCCGGATGGAGATCCTGCAATCCCCTCTTCCGGCTTACGATGCCCTGAGGCTGTATCTCTACGATATCGCTGATGGAGACACGCAGCCCGGCAAGCCGCGCGGCTGCATGGTCTCGACGGCCGTTCTGCAGCATGCGGAAGAAAACGCATCCGTCGCGCAGATGACCGCGGCCTTGCGGGAAGCCTCGATGAAGACCCTCAAAACCCGCTTTGACCGGGCCGTCGAGGACGACGAATTGCCGGCGCAGACCGACACCGATACGCTCGCGCGCTTCTATGGCGCGATCATTCAGGGCATGTCCGCACAAGCCTGCGACGGCGCCTGCAACGCGCGGCTGAAGCGGCTGATCGATCTCGCACTCACCGCATGGCCCGGAAAGCGTGGCGCCTGACGCGGTGCGAACGCGGGCCCAAATACGGTCCGCTGTCAGGTCAAATTCAGATACAGTCCGCTTGGCTCTATCGTCTCGATGCCGGCATAGGGGCTTGCGTGTACCGTCAGCAGCCAGAGGCTTGTTGTGGCTGCAAGCACATAAAGGAATATCGCTATACTCCCCGCGCGTGTTCTGTCTGCGTGCGTCACGGCGATCGTAAGCGATGTCAAGATCGTCAGCGTCAATGGGCCTCAGCGTGATCTGCGGGCGGGCAAACCTTCTTGAACAGAACAGGATGATCCGGCCACCACACGGGAATGCGGTGGCCGGCACGTCTCAGTTGACCGGTTCGAACTGGAAAGGTTCGGCGGGCTTGAAGTCCGCCGACACTTCGCCTGACTGCAGCGTGACCATGTCAACACCCAGATCCAGCATCCGCACCCCGGCTTCAGCCGAGAAATCCAGATTGTTCAGATCGACCCAGAACAGGTTCGGGGAAATCGCCGATTCGACATAAAACAGCTTGTCCTTGTGGTCCGCGACCACCCTCCAGCGCGTGGTCGACAGGTTCGGCGCGTCCGGCGTGTTGATGCCATAGGGAACGGAAGCATTGCGGACCACGCTCATGGCGGCGGCCGCCGCGATACGCGGGTCATCCGACTGAACCACCATGTCGATATAGGTGTCAGCACGGGTAAAGCGATCGGAAGAACGGGTTGTGCCGGGCAGCACCTCACGCGGATTGACGTCCTGCCAATACCTTTTCACCGCCAGTTGCTGATCGTATGGCGGATCGTTCGTCATGGTGCGGTATTGCGGGCCGTGATGGATGACCAGTTCACCATCCAGCCATTCCAGAATGGCGCTGTCGCCGCTGGCGTCCGAGAGCGAAAGATGCACCTTCGCCAGGCGCCCGGGCTGATCGGGAACGTCGGCGGTCACCACGTCGAAAGGATTGGCTTCGATATCGGCCACCGCTTCGGCAACACTGCCGTAATTGTCCAGGAAATACTGCGCCCAGATCGACAGCGACATTTCGGGCGTTGTTCCGTGATTCTTGGGGTATTCGGACGCCACCAGCCAGAGCATGTTGGCCACCAGGCCGGCCTCGTTCATGCCATCCACGGTGGAGAAGTCATAACCGGAGACAATCATGCTTCCGTATTTAGAGGTGGCTCGGTTTATCTGCA